>DATLGF010000508.1:0-9289 GCA_035540575.1 Noviherbaspirillum sp. | reverse complement strand
GTGCAGCACGAAATACGGCAGGCGCGATACGTCGAAGGCGCTCCGTTGCGTGCTGCTGGTTACCAGGGTCCCGCCGGCGTCATAGATATTCGCGTATACGTGCTGGTTCTCCGGAAAGATTCCGTATTCTCGTTCACGTTTAAGATCGACAGGAACGTGCGGCACTTCCCGTTCGTACTTGAGGCGCAGAATGACCTGGTCGATTTGCTCGACCGTGTGCTTGAGCTGCATCGCGTAAGAGTCGGCATCGGCTCTCGCGCGCGCCTCTATCGCCTGCCTCCCCTCGCCCTCGATCGCTTCGATCTGCCTGAGCGTCGCGAGCCAGCCGACCGCCGCGATCAACGCGGCGAGCAGGGGCCAAAGGAGAATGGCGAACCAGCCACGCGCACCTATGGTCGTGCCAAGGTTTTTTACGGCGACCAAGGGGCGCATACGTCTGTTGAACGGAGGACTGGTTTCGAACAGAGCAATTTGATGCGCATGAAGTTCCATGCGGCCCGATTCGGCCTCCGTCCCCCACTGCGGCCACAGCTCCGACTGCCACCCCGGAACCGGTGGCGTCGTTTCGGCGGGTCACCGCGCGTTCGACCGGTGCGCAAGCGGCGCGCGCCGGCTTGCGATTCCATAGCCTGCTATCGCAACCAGGATCAGAACCAGGAACGGCAGCGCCGCCAGGTTAACCGCCGTCCAGCCGAAGGCATCGAGCAAGGCTCCGGACGAGAACGAGGCGGTTGCGACCGCACCGAACATCACGAAATCATGGGTTGCCTGCGCCTTGAAACGCTCGCTGGGCCGGTATGCGTCGGTCAGCAGCGTGGTCCCGGCGATGAACAGGAAGTTCCAGCCGATTCCGAGCAGGATGAGCCCGGACAGGAAATGCAGGAAGGCGGCGCCGGACAGCGCGATGCCGATGTGCGCGATGATGATCAGCGCGCCGGCCGATGCGATGCGCAGCACGCCGAAGCGGCGGATCAGGTTGCCAGTGAAGAAGGACGGCACGAACATGCCGAGCACATGCCACTGGATGACGGTGGCGGCTGAACCCGTGTCGTGACCGTGGTGCCGCATCGCCAGCGGCGTGGCGGTCATCACCATGATCATGACCGCGAATCCGACCGCCGATATCGCAACTGCCGTCAGGAAGACAGGTTGTCGGGCGATCTCGCGCAGCGGACGTTCAGCCACGCCGGCACTGTCTGCCGCCGCTTCCCTGGCCAGCGACAGGCGCGAGATGATGGCTATCGCCGCCAGTCCGAGCGCCGTCATCGCCAGGAACGACGCCGCAAACGGCGCCGGGCCGATTCCCTCGGTGAACCGCGCGATGTTCGGCCCCGCGACCGCGGCCACCACGCCGCCGGCGATCACCCACGATACCGCACGGCTCTTGAAATCGGCGCTGGCTGCATCCGCCGCAGCGAAGCGGTAGTACTGCGCAAAGGCCTGATACGCCCCGACCAGCATGTTGGCGGCCACGAACACCCAGAACGATCCTGCCACGACCGCCGACGCGGCCAGCAGGCCGGCAATCGAACCGAACACGGCGCCGGTGATGAACCCGGCCTTTCTGCCGTAGCGGCGCATCAACAGCGCCGCCGGAATCATCATCGCGGCGGTCGAGAGCGTCATCAGCGCAATCGGCAGCGTCGCCAGCGCCTTGTTCGGCGCCAGCGCGAAGCCGACCAGCGCGGAGATCGTCATCACCATCACCGCGGCCGTCTGAAAGAGCGCCTGCGCGCTCGCCAGCAGCAGCACCGTTGTCTTTTCCGTCTTGGCAATCACAGGCGTCTCCTGGATAACGATGACCTTGTCGGACCAGTTCGTCCGATCAATGCGCTTGTCCGGACGCATCGCTCCTCCAATGCGCCGAACGTAACATCATTCTAACGATTCCTAGAGTGGTGCTGCCGAGCCGCCCGGTGGCGGCACCAATCGGCCGGAGACAATTGAAGGCCAGTGTCGTGGCGCAATGATGCCGGCGGGCCGCGCCTGCGGTCAGGCGGCCCGCCTAACGTGAAAACGGATTGGCCGACACTGCCCGTTGCCTCGACATGTTCTCGCGCAGGATGGCGGACAGTTCCACCGCGTACGCATGGCAGTAGACGAAATACGGCGCCGGATTGGGCAGGTTCGCGTATTGGCCGTAGAGGCATTGCGCGCGGTTGAAGTTGAAGCTGCTTTCCGCCGGGGCGTCGACGATCAGGGTCGGGGCCAGGTACGGTTCGAGAGCCGCTGTCGCCTGCTCGTGCGTCATCGCCGGTGGGCCGTTGCCGTAATCGAGGGTGGCGATGATCGCGTCGAGCGGGGCGGGATCGCTATACGGGATCTGCTCGAACGTGATGATGCGCATGCGCGTCCAGCCGAGCTCTTCCTTGAGCTCCATGGTGTACAGGATCTGGCTTAGCGCCGCGCGGCAATGCGCGGCTGTCCGGTTCTCGTAGCAGACGGTACGGTTGGACAGCCAGCCGCGCGGATGGCCGATGACGTCGATCTCCGGCGGCACGTACTTCTCGATCAGACGCCGGGTCTTGTCCCAGGAAAATTTGCGGTCGAGATCCTGCAGCATGCTGCGAACCTGCTGCGGATTCGTGTAAGGCAGCTGGGCCATCGGCACCGAGACGACGGCATCGGCGTTGAGGGCAAATGCGGCAGTCAGGGCACCCAGCAACAGCTTCGTCTTGCGCATGGCGTTTTCCCGGCGGGTTGCGACAACATGTTCCGCAACTGTAGGAAAACGCCATCGCTGCCCTTTGCGCTGACGCAAGCGGCGCAGCGCATCGTCCAGGTGTCGCCGCTTGGCAAGCGCAGGGGCCGTGAACGGCCCCGCAGCTTTAGTGACCTGAGTCGCGAGTTTGTTGAATAAGAAAATTGATGCAATCGGCGCCAGGCCAGGCGCCAACCGCAGCGATAGTGGGACTATCGCGAGGATTGGCAACGCCGCATGGGGTCGATTTCATCGGTTTTCATCAACGAATTAATGACTCGGGTCACTAGTACATCAGTTTCGCGTTGCGCCCGACTACGGCGATGTCGAGATAGCTCGAGCCGCTGCGCCGCCCGGCCGAGAAATCAATCGGAAAGCCTCCGATCTGATGGTTCCGCATGGCCGCCAGGCTCTGCATGACCTTCTCGCCGGTGGGACGCGGCCCTGCCGCCCTGATCGCCTCAACTGCCAGCCGGACATTCAAATAGCCTTCGAGCGTGACCGGACTTGCGTCGATGCCCTTGCCCCACGGGCTGCTGAGGAAGGCGTTGAAGTCCTTGACCAGCGGCATCGAGGTGGCGTTCGGGTTGGGCACCACTTGCGAGATGCCGACGCCGCGCGCCTTGGCCTCGCCAGCGGTCTCGGCCAGCATCTTCGGCGTCACGAAGGACAGCGCGTAGATCTGCGACGCGCCGTGCGGCGCGTCATAGGCTTTCATGAACTGGTAGGTCGCGTCGGGCACGCTCATCAGGAAGATGGCCTGCGGACGGGCCTTGACGATCTGGCGCGCCTGCGCGGCGAAGTCCTTCGTTCCGGGCTGGTAGGCCGCCTTGGCGATGACCTCCAGACCGTACTCCTTCTCCGCCATCGCCACGCTCTTGAGGATGGCCTCTCCGAACGCGTCGTCCTGGTGCAGGACCGCGACCTTTTTCAGTCCGAGCGTGGACGCCAGGCGCGCGATCTTCAGCACTTCATCGTGGTAGGTCAGCCGGGTGTGGAAGATTTCCTCCGAGCCGGGTCCGCGTATCGCGCCCGAGCCGCTGAACACGCCGATCAGCGGCACCTTGTGCCGGTTCAGCACGCGGCTCTGCATCACGCCGATGGTCTGGCTGGTGCCGGCGCTGTTGACCAGCGCGACCACCTTGTCCTGCTCGATCGCCTCCTCGACCAGCGGCGCCGTCTTCCTCGGATCGTACTGGTCGTCCTTGATGACGAGCGCAAGACGGCTGCCGTTGATGCCGCCCCGGGCGTTGATCATGTCCACGTAGCCGCGCGAGACGGCGGCAATTTGTTCCGCGGTTTCGGCGATCGGGCCGGTCATGCCGGAGACGATGCCGATGCGGATCTCGTCCGCGCAAGCGCCGGCCGCCATGCCGGCCGCGATGCATGCCACGAAAACGTGCTTGATGTTCATGCCTTCTCCTCCAGTTGCGAGCCCGCCGTTCAGGCCCGTTTTATCGTTGTGATGGACCGCTTCCATTGCTTTTCCTGCAACGGTCAGCACGTGCAATCTACCGTCCGGCATGCTCTCATTCAATTTCCCGTTGAGAAAAAGCCAAGAGGGCTGCCTCGAAATGCCGGAAAGTGTGGCGAATTTGAAACAGCTCGGCGCAACCTGCGCCGCGCATGCGCGATGCCGGCACTTCGGCATCCATTTGCCGGTCATTCACGGACAGATGCATGAAACGGGGGTATGAGATGGGAAAGCGAGGAGAATCCTGGGTCGCCGCGCAGGCCATCCTGTTCATTGCCTTCATCACGGTGCCTCAGGTCGCCGGCCCCTGGCCGTATGACGCGGTATTCCTGTTCACGGGATGGGTTCTGTTCGTGCTGGGCCTGGTGCTCACCCTGTGGAGCGCCCGCGCACTGGGCCGCTCGCTGACGCCGTTTCCCCGTCCTCTCGAACATGCGGAACTCGTCACCACCGGCCCTTACCGCCTCGTGCGCCATCCGATCTACCTTGGCGTCCTGCTGGTTGCGCTCGGTATCTCGCTGGTGACGGCGAGCCCGCTGCGCCTCGGGCTCACACTCATCCTGTTCGTCTTCTTCGACCGCAAGGCCGCGCGCGAGGAGCGCTGGCTCGAAGAGAAATTTCCGCAGTATCCGGCTTACCGAAGCCGGGTGAAGCGCTTGATTCCCTGGGTGTACTGAACAAATTGCGCACGGCCACGCGCTATTGAAGAATGCGCTGCAGGATCCGCGGCTTGTCCGATGGCTGCAACTTGACCTTCATCGTCTGCGGCGGCTGACCTTCCTTCAGCACCAGGCGCTCTGTCGCGACCTCGTAGCCGGCCAGTTCGACAGTCAGCCGATAGACGCCTTCGTCCTGGAAGAAGCGCAGGTCCGATTTCGGCAGCCTGCTGCGCGAGATGATCTGCGTGCCGCCGGCGTCGCGCAGCGTTACCCGCGCACCGTTCGCCGGCTTTCCGTCCGCCGTCTCGATCGAGAGCAGGACTTCGACCGAGTTGGGCAAGGTCTGGAAGCCGGATGGCGGCTCGTAGGGCGTCATCGTCATCAGGATCGCGAGGACGCTCGCGCCAAGATAAAACGCACTGGTCTTGGTGCTGGACTCGAAGATCAGGGGCACAGCCACTGCCAGCACGAGCACCGTCAGCGTCGCCAGCAGTGTGGCGCCCTGGACCAGGGAGAACGTCTCGCCGAGTTTGCGGCCGAGGTGTTCGACCGCCGACGCATCGGACTTCTGCATCAGGTCGGCGAGCACGCAGAAGACGCCGCCGACGAGCGCGGACAGCACGATCGCAACGCGGATCGACGATGCCCGCGATGCCGCGCCTTCTTGTGAACCCGTGGACGCCGCGGTTTCAGCGGACGGTTGATCAGCGCGCAACGGCGCCTGGGACAGGGATTTGCGACGAGCCATGATTGCCTCCTTGCTGCGGAATGAATGCGGGCCGGACATCTGCGCCGAAGGTGCGATGCGCATTCAGGGCTTGCAGGCTGTGGGGCGGAAAGGAGGGCCTGGAAAAATCGACATCGGTCGTCTCAGCATCGGCCGAGGTGCAGTCAACGCAAGGCGGATTGCGCGGTCGGTTTGTGGCCCGTCAAATGCGGTTTGCGGCGTACCGCGCGCATGCGCGGTGTGCGTGCGCGCCGGGAAGAGATGCGGACCGACAGGTTCAGGGCCACATCGACTCTTGGTATGCTTCGCGATCATCAAGTCCGCGCAGATCTTCCATCGCCGCCCTGTGCACATGCAGACCCGCCGTTACCCGTTAGCCGCAATCCTTCTGCTTGCGTTGCTCCTGTCCGGCTGCAGCCGCGCGCCGGTAAGCGGCCAGCTGGTCGACTTTGTCAGCGGTGAGCCGATCGAGGGCGCGCATGTCACGCTCGCGCAGCGCGGCTGGGGCGTCTCCGGCGCTCAGCTGGTATGGGACCGCAGCTACGCCGCCAGCGCGCGTACGCAGGCCGACGGCCGCTTCACGCTCTCGCTGCCCGCACCCTTGCTTGCCGGGCGCCGTGCACGTCTGGAGGTCGCGCACAACGGCTATCAGCGTCTGACCGAAGTGGCAGCCCATGCGGGCGCCGCACTGCGCCTGCAAGCCATGCCCGTGCCGCCGCAAAGCGTGCCCGGCGGCCTGGCGACTTTCGGCCTGCTGGCCGACGGGCAGCCTTTCGGGTGGAGCTTCGTCGAAAACCGTCCGACTGCCGACCCCGCCCTCGCTGATCTCTTCCCCGAGCATGTCAGGCGCGCGCCCCTCGGGTTGGCGCTCGCGGCGCCAGGAGGAGGCGTGCAGCTGCTCACGCAGCAGGCTCAGGGCATCGCCACCGCCTCCTACGGGCATCTTCTGCGCTATGCGGCGCGCGCGCCGGACAGCGGCTACCGTCGTCACGTGGAGCTGGACGGGAACACGACCGCCACCCTGTTTGTGCGCACCCGCAGCGATCGGTACGCAAAGCTCGCGTTCGATCCCCAGCGTCTGTCGTCGATCCAAGGGAAGGTGGACGGCCTGGATCAGCCGGTTGCCTACGCCGTGCAACTGCCATTCGCCTACAATCCCTGGCCCGGGCGGGATCTGCCGTTCGATCCGGTCTCGGCGGTCCGTTCGGTCGATCCGCTGCTGGCCGCCGCGGCGGCCGAGCTTCCGGTCGACGGTAAGCCGTCTGCGGCTGCGCGCCACATTGAACTGCGCACAGTCGACGAGCGAGGGAACCCGGTCGACCGGATGTCGATGCTGCTCGAACCGGATTTGCCCCGCGCCTTCGAGTGCCCGGACGCGCGCTTCCAGTACCGGGACGTGGTGCTGGGCTACGGCAGCGACGGCCTGCCGCGGGTACGGCTGAGTGTGCACGGCGCCGGCTTCGTCCACCATCACGCGCCGGTCCTGGTGAGCCGGCGCCTTCCGGCCATGCTGCGCTTCGAACAATATGGCAGTGCGCCGCGCCCGGTCTCTTACGTGCTGCAGTTGCGAGAGGTGGACGGCCCCGCAACGGGCTGCTGATGCGCGCCCGGGTGCGGCCAAGAAGCGTTTCCCGAGCCGGTGCTCAACACGCCCCCCTGAGGCGCGAGCACTCGCCCGGCGCAGGCCTGAACACGCGGCAAAGCACCTGCACCTGTTACTATTTTCGACGCAGCGTTCCAGGACGTCTGCAGCCCTCCAGGCATCTTCACCCACGACGGTATTTCAGATGCACTACGACTACGACTACGACTACGACTTCGTTGTAATCGGCTCCGGCTTCGGCGGCAGCGTTTCGGCGCTGCGTCTGGTCGAAAAGGACTACCGTGTCGCGGTGGTCGAACAGGGAAAGCGCTGGACCGCGGACAACATGCCAAAGAACAATTGGGATGTCGCGCGCTGGGTCTGGCGCCCCGCACTGGGCATGCGCGGCTTTTTCAGCATGCAGTTCTTCCGTCATGTCGTGGTCCTTCATGGCAATGCGGTGGGCGGCGGCTCGATTGTTTATGCCAACACCCTGCTCGTCCCTCCCGACACGGTGTGGCGCCAGGGCAGCTGGGCCGGACTCAACGATTGGGAACGGGTCATGCCCGCGCATTACGCGACCGCGCGCCGCATGCTGGGTGTGACCACCAATCGCCGGCTCGGGCCGGCCGACCTGAAGTTGCGGGAGATGGCGGCGCTCGTCGGCGCCGAAGACAGCTTCTATCCCACCGAAGTCGGCATCTTCTTCGGCAAGGACGAAGACCCGCCGGGAAGCGCCTACGCCGACCCCTACTTCGGCGGCGAGGGCCCTGCGCGTAATTCATGTACCGCCTGCGGCGGCTGCATGGTCGGCTGCCGCCACAACGCGAAGAACTCGCTGGACAAGAACTACCTCTACCTCGCCGAAAAGAAGGGCGCAGCGTTACTGGCTGAAACCCGGGTCGTGGATGTGCGGCCGCTGGCAGCCCGGGAAGACGGATCGGCCGGCTATGAAGTGCAGACCGTCTCGCTCGCTGGCGACACACGCGGCGCGAAACGGCGCCTCACCTGTCGCGGCGTGGTATTCGCCGCCTCCTCGCTCGGCACGCAGGAACTGCTGTTCCGGCTGAAGGAAAAGCGTTCGCTGCCGCGCGTCTCGGACGCTCTCGGAAGGCATGTGCGCACCAATGCCGAGTCCCTGATCGGCATCCGGTTCCCCGGAACCAGGACAGATCTGTCCGAGGGCGTGGCGATCGGCTCGGGCGTCTACATCGACGAGCATACGCATATCGAAGCGGTCCGCTATCCGAAAGGCTCCGACAGCATGGGAATGCTCTCCACGGTGATGACGCTCGGACGGCCGGGGCCGACACGCATTCTCACCTGGCTTGCGACCCTGGCCCGGCTGCTCGTGACCAGGCCGATTTCGACGCTGCGTGTGCTCTCACCGTTCGGTTCGGCGCGCGAATCCATCATCTTCCTGTGCATGCAGACGCTCGACGGACACCTGACCATGCGCCTGAAACGGCGCTGGTTCTGGCCGTTTTCGAAGCAGCTGGCCACGCACGGCGAACGCATTCCGACCTTCATTCCTGCGGCGAACGATTTTGCAATGAAGGCGGCGCAGGCAACCGGCGGAGTCGCGCAGACCTCGATCACTGAAATCCTGCTGAACATCCCGATGACGGCGCATTGCATGGGCGGCGCGGCGATGGCGGCATCGCCGGCCGATGGGGTGTGCGACGGGAAGAACCGCGTGTTCGGCTATCACAACATGTACATCTGCGACGGATCGATGCTCGGCGCGAACCTCGGCGTCAATCCCAGCCTGACCATCACCGCCCTTACCGAACACGCGATGAGCCATGTCCCCCCGAAGAGCGCACAGCGTTGGGATGCAACCGGCACGGAGGTACCTGCATGAAGAATGACACGCCGGCACTTGTGAAAAGCGCCCTGCAGGATGTCTTCGAACGCCAGCACGCCGCATCGCGCGCGCACGCGCCGCTGCCCCTCGCCCGGCGGCTCGAGGCGCTCGACACGCTGCTGAACGGAGTCCTGCAATGGGAGCAGCGCCTGATCGACGCGCTGCATGCGGACTTCGGCAATCGTTCGTCGCACGAGACGCAGCTGCTCGAACTGTTCCCGCTGGTCGACGAAATCCGGCACATCAAGCGCAACCTGCGGCGCTGGATGCGTCCGCGCC
>DATLGF010000507.1:0-7517 GCA_035540575.1 Noviherbaspirillum sp. | reverse complement strand
TACTCGAACACATGGCCCTGGCGCGCGGCACGGCGCGCATACAGGTTCAGCAGTTCGGCTGCGGTGTCGCGCACCTGCTGGGCTGCCTTCCTCTTCGCCTTCTCCCACTGGCCCGAGCCGAGCGTATGCAGCGGCGCGTCGTCTGGCGAGGCGCCGGAATAGCGGGAAATCACGTGCAGCTGCGAGACCGGCACATACAGCTTGGTCTCCTTCGCGTATTCCAGGTGCAGGAACTCGGTCTCGCCTTCGCCCAGGTCCATGCCGACCAGGCCCATGTAGCGGCCGATGCCGTGGTTGATGTGCACGACAGGATCACCGACCTTCAGCTCGGACAGGTCGCGCACCATCGATTCGACCTGGGTCACCGCTTCCTGCTTGCGCCGCCCCGCCCGGCGTCCGGTGCCGGCATACAGCTCGGTTTCGGTGATGAAGGCGATATCGCCGAGCGATGCATCAAGCTGGAAGCCCGCATGCAGCGGCGCGATCCCGAGCATGGCCCTGGCGCTGCCGGTGAGGAAATCGGCAAAGCCTTCGCAGACCGGAAGGTTGAGGTCGAATTCGTTGAAGTATTGCTGCAGCGTCTCGCGCCGTCCGCCCGACTCGGCGCAGATCAGCACGCGCTTGTCCGTCTGCAGCAGGAAGGAACGCAGGTTGACGAGCGGATCCTCGGTGCGCCGGTTCACCGCGATGTTCGGCAGCGGAGCGCAGATCTCCGATGTTGCTTCGCCCGATTGCATCACCCAGCGCGCACGCGGCTTCAGCAAGCTGAAGAAGTCCTCGTCGGTCAGGAACAGGCGATGCGGCTCGAGCAGCGGGCGTTCGCGGTCGGCTTTCAGGAATTTATGGCGCGACTGGGTATCGCTCCAGAAGCGCTTGATCGCGGCATCGACGTCGCCGATCAGCGCGAAGGCGGCGTCGTCCGGCAGGTACTCGAGCAGGGTTGCAGTCTGCTCGAAGAACAGCGGCAGGTAGTACTCGATGCCGGCCGCCGGCACGCCGTTGCCGATGTCCTTGTAGATCGGCGACTTGCTCGGATCGCCCTCGAACTCCTCGCGCCAGCGGCTGCGAAACGCGGTGCGCGCCGCTTCGTCCATCGGGAATTCGCGGCCCGGCAAAAGGCGTACCTCGCGCACCGGGTACAGCGAGCGCTGGGTGTCGGCGTCGAAGGTGCGGATGGTCTCGATGGTGTCGCCGAACAGGTCGAGCCGGTAGGGCAGGGGCGAACCCATCGGGAAGAGGTCGATCAGGCCGCCCCGCACTGAATACTCGCCCGGCGACATCACCTGGGCGACATGGCTGTAGCCTGCCAGTGTCAGCTGCTGCCTGAGTTTCGCCTCGTCGAGCGTCTCGCCCTGCTTGAAGAAAAAAGTGTAGGCGGCCAGGAACGACGGCGGCGCCATGCGCAGCAGCGCGGTGGTGGCCGGCACCAGCAGCACGTCGCAGGCGCCGCTGCTGACTTCATGCAGGGTGGCGAGGCGCTCGGATACCAGGTCCTGGTGCGGCGAGAACGCATCGTAGGGCAGGGTTTCCCAGTCCGGCAGCAGATGGCAGCGCAGCGGGTTTTCCTCGTCGGCCGCGAACCATGCGATCTCGTCGAGCAGGCGCTGGGCGTCGGTCGCGTTCGCGGTGACGACGGTCAGCATCTGTCCGCGGCCTTTCAGTTCCTGCGCGGCGCGCGCGAGCACGAAAGCGTCCGCCGAACCGCACAGGGACGGCAGTGCGAAACGCTGACCGGGTTTGGGAAGATTTTTCTTGAGATCGAAGGACATCAGACGGGCACTCGCATGCCGGGAGGCGGCGGAACAGGGGAAAATCCGCGCGGTCGACTGTGAGAAAATAACCCCCGATTATATACGGGCGGCTTCCTGATTTCCGCCCCCCCGCCTGCCTCCCGATGACCGCATCCCGCCATTTCGCCCTGATTCCCGCCGCCGGCATCGGCGCTCGCCTCGGCGCTGAAACCCCGAAACAATACCTCCCGATTGCCGGCAAGCCGATGCTGCTGCATGTGCTCGAGACCTTCGCCGCGGTCGAAGCCGTCGACCATACCTGGGTCGTCGTCGGCCGTGACGATGGCTACATCGACGCGCTGATGGAGGCGTCCGCCACGCTTGCGACGAGGGTGACCGTGCTGCGCTGCGGCGGCACGAGCCGGCAGCGGTCCGTGCAGAACGGGCTGGCGGCAATCCGCGCCGAGGTCGGCGACGACGATCGCATCCTGGTGCACGATGCCGCCCGTCCGGGCCTCACGCCAGAACTCGTCGAGCGTCTGATCGCGGCGCTGCGCGACGATCCGGTCGGCGGACTGCTCGCACTGCCGGTGGTCGACACCTTGAAGCGCAGCGATGCCCAGGCGCGCGCGGAGGCGACCGTGCCGCGCGAGCACCTGTGGGCCGCGCAGACGCCGCAGATGTTCCCGTATGCGCTGCTGCGCCGCGCGCTGGAACAGGCGGCAGGGGTCACCGACGAGGCCAGCGCGATCGAGGCGCTCGGACTCAGGCCGCGGCTGGTCGAGGGCAGCCCGCGCAACTTCAAGGTCACGCTGCCGCACGATGTCGCGCTGGCCGAACTCCATCTGAAAGCTTCCCGATGAGCACAACGACACTCGCTTTTCGCATAGGGCAGGGCTACGACTGCCACGCCCTCGTTCCCGGGCGCAAGCTGATCGTCGGCGGCGTCGAAATCCCGCACCCTCACGGCCTGCTCGGTCATTCCGATGCCGACGTACTGCTGCACGCGCTGACCGACGCGCTGCTGGGCGCCGCCGGACTGGGAGACATCGGCGCCCATTTCCCAGACACCGATGCCCGCTTCGCCGGCGCCGATTCGCGCGTGCTGTTGCGCACGGCGGCCGAGCGGGTGGGGCAAGCCGGCTATCTGGTCGGCAATGTCGATGCAACAGTGATCGCGCAGGCGCCGAAGATGGCACCGCATATTCCGGCGATGGTGAACAACATCGCCGCCGACCTCGGAATCGAGGCCGCACAGGTCAATGTGAAAGCCAAGACCAATGAACGGCTAGGCTATCTGGGGCGCGAGGAGGGCATGGCGGCGCAGGCCGTGGTGCTGCTGCTGCGCCGCTGATCAGGCGCCGCCGATGCCGCGCGTCACGCGGCCGGTTCCCTCGCAGTTCGGACAAGGGCTGCCGTCCTGGCGGATTCCGGTCCCGCCGCAGACTTCGCACAGATCCTCGCCGGTGCCCGGCGTCCCCGCATAGGCTTCATCGCCCGGTTTCAGGTGCGGTGCCGCCGGCTTGTCGCTGCCCCCGGATGGTGGAGAGGCTGGCATGGGACCTCCTGTGAACGAAATGGCAATGGCCGATAGATTGGATCGGCGCAGCGAAGTTCAGGGGGGAACCGGTATTTGCTTCCGGCAAGACGCGCGCCTGCTGCCGGGCCGGGTCAGAGCGCGCCGGTAATCGGGATCGAGACCCGGATCAGAAGTCCGCCTTGTTCTCGATT
Source organism: Noviherbaspirillum sp. (assembly GCA_035540575.1). Lineage (GTDB taxonomy): Bacteria > Pseudomonadota > Gammaproteobacteria > Burkholderiales > Burkholderiaceae_D > Noviherbaspirillum. The sequence continues at coordinate 4,056 of DATLGF010000507.1, read as the reverse complement.
GGCCAGGCGCAGGCTGCCATGATGGCGCTTGACGATACGGTCGACGATCGCCAATCCCAGGCCTGCGCCGTTCGCCTGTCCGCGGGCGGCGTCGAGCCGGGTGAACGGCCGCAGCAAGCGTTCGATGTCTTCCTGGGGCACACCGGGGCCGTTGTCCGCCACTTCAATGACCGCGCGGCCGTTCTCGGTTTTGCAGGCAAGCTCGATCTGGGCCTGGCTGGTGCCCTCCGCCTTGCCGTAGCGGCGCGCGTTTTCCAGCAGGTTGCTGATCACGCGCTTGAGATCCGTCGCGTTGCCGAACACGTTCACGTCAGGATCGATGGCGGTCGTCACGCAAACATCCGGCAGGCGCGCCACTTCGCGCGCGCACTCGTGCAGCAGCCCGCTCAGGTCCACGCTGGCAAGCTGTGCATTGCTCGCCGGCTTCGCATACTCAAGGAACTGTCCGATGATCGCGTCCATCTGGGTCAGGTCCGAGCGCATGCCCTCGCGCGCGTCTTCCGGAAGGTTTGCCATCTCGACTTCGAGCTGCATGCGTGCCAGCGGGGTACGCAGGTCGTGCGAGATGCCGGCCAGGATCACGGCGCGGTCAGCTTCGACGCGATTGAGGTCGGCCACCATCTGGTTGAAGCTGCGGTTGGCCTCGCGGATCTCCGTCGGGCCTGCTTCGGGCAGCGGCGCGGGAAAGCGGCCCTTGGCAATTTCATGGGTGGCTGAGGTGATGCGCGACAGCGGCTGGTTGATCAGCCGCGAAATGAACACGGCCCCGAGCAAGGACAGCACCAGCGTGGTGCTGGCAAGGCCGAGCCACTGGATATTGGACCAGCGCTCGATACGCTCGCGGTCCAGGCGCAGCCAGTACTCGTCATCATCGATATGGAAACTGACCCAGAAACCGGCCACGTCGTTGACTCGCGAGGCGAACTTGGTTTCCGCCCCGAGCCGTGCCTTCACATCCGCCTCCACCATCGGCATGATGCCGCCGGGCGCGGGCGGCACGACCACGTCGCTCGCTTCAAGCGGGTAGATGCGGATGCCTTCGTTGCTGGCCAGGTCGAACAGCAGTTCGCGGCGCAAGTCAGGCGCCGAGTGGGTCAGCGCGGCGCGGGTGACCGTGACGATGGAGATGACCTGGGCCGCCACCTGCTGTGCGCGGGGTTCGCGCTCGACTGCCCGAAAGCTCGTCACCCAGGTGACGAGGCTTGCGGTGATCAGGAAGGCAAGCAGGAAGAACGTGCGCCAGAACAGGCCGCTCGTGAGCCAGCCCAGGCGCTTGCCGATGCGGGGAGTCAAGGTGGGCGCGGAGTCAGCGCGACTGGCCGTCTGGAATGAAAACATAGCCCAGACCCCATACCGTCTGGATGAACATCGGGTTGGACGGGTCCGGTTCGATCAGCTTGCGCAGGCGCGAGATCTGGACATCGAGACTGCGGTCGAACACTTCATACTCGCGGCCGCGCGCCAGTTCCATCAATTTCTCGCGCGACAGCGGCTGGCGCGCATGGCGGGCAAAGACCTTGAGCACGGAGAATTCGCCGGTGGTCAGCGAGATCGTGGTGCCGTTCTTGCGCAGCGTGCGCGTGCCAAGGTCGAGCACGAAGTCGCCGAACGCGAAGGTCTGCGGCGTTTCCGACGGCGCGCCAGGAATCTCGTCCGGTCCCTTGCGACGCAGCACCGCGTTGATGCGCGCCACCAGTTCGCGTGGATTGAATGGCTTTGGGAGGTAGTCGTCGGCACCCATCTCCAGGCCGACGATGCGATCAACGTCCTCGCCTTTTGCTGTCAGCATGATGATCGGGGTCTGGTCGTTCGCACCACGCAGCCGGCGGCAGATGGACAGGCCGTCTTCGCCAGGCAGCATCAGATCGAGCACGAGCAGATCGTATCGCTCGCGGATCCAGAGCTTGTTCATGGCCTGGGCGTTCTCGGCCGTGACCACGTTGAAGCCCTGTTCGGACAGGTAGCGGCGCAGCAGGTCGCGCAGGCGGAGGTCGTCATCGACGACCAGGATCTTGCCGTGATGGGCGGGAGTGTTGCTATGTGGATTTGTCGTATTCATGGCGCTATGGTAACGTCGACGATCTTGCCGGCAAGAGACGTTGCGCAAGCCTTTACAGGCTGTTACAAACTTTACGTCAGGGGCGTTCTGCACCCGGAGGATGAAGCATACACTTGAATCCGGCGCGTTTCACGAGCGGAAGTCCCGCAGCGGCGCGTCGTGTTCCCGTTGTCTCTCTGCTGTTTTCCCGCAGCAACCCCGATGATCCGCCGTCCGGCGCCTTCCAAGGCGACTTAGTCGGCATAAGAGCATGCGACTATCTATTCTCGGTTTCTTCCTGTTGTCCTACATGCTGGCCGTTCCCGCCCTGGCAGACTCGGGGGTGCGCGACGCAGTGCGCATGTCGCATCTGCAAAATTCGGCGCCAGGCCAAATGGAGCGGCGTGGTGCACGTGAATTCCGGATCCCGGAAGTGAGCGGCAATGGTCAGCTGGCCGATGATGCCGTCGCCGAGGGGGTGCGCCGTTCCGGCAAGCTGTCGCTGGAAGAGCGCCGCGCGCTGCGGCGCCAGATCGACGAAGCCGGTCACGACATCTACTCCAGCAACAGGTAGTTTTCGTTCGATCGCCCCCCGCCCACGACAGCTGCCGGCGCAACGAAGCTTCAATGCACTTCAACGCTTGTGCTTCGCCCTTGCGGCGAGGTCCCTTGTCAGCTTCGCCAGCTGCTTGTACAGCGCACCACAGCGACGATCCCATTGCTTCACGGCCCGGTACTGGCTGACGACAGTGGCGACATCGCCGCGCGCGACCGGACCGGTCAGCGCTTGCTCGGTGCCGAGCGCGAACACGTTGTCCACGCTGCCGCGCACCAGCGGTTCCATCACCTGCATCGCGGTCTCCGGCGGCACACCGGCCTTGATGTAAGCCTGCCGGGCGACATCGAGTAAAGTCACCAGGTAGTTGGAGGCGAACACGGATGCGGCGTGATAGATGCGCTTGTGCTCGGCCTCGATCGCGACGACCCGCGCGCCGATTCGCGTGAAAGCCGGCTCCAGCAGTGCCAGGGCCTCGGCATGACCCTCCGCGCCGACCCAGGTGCCGGCGAAGGTCGCGGCGGTACGCGCCGGGTCGGCAAAGCTCTTGATCGGATGCATGCTGGCGGTGGCCGCGCCGGCGTTGGCGGCGGCGCGCAGCGCCTCCGACGACAAAGCGCCGCTGCAGTGGAGCACGGTATTGCCGGCGGAGAAGAGCCTTGCGGCAGCCAGATGAGCGCAGCATGACTCGATCTCGCTGTCGCCGGTCGCAACCAGCCAGACGTCCGCACAGCGCAGGTCCTCCATGCGCCCCACCGGGCGTCCGCTGCCGATGAAGCCCGCGGCGTGACAGGCGCCGGGGAGCGAGCGCGTCAGGATGTCCTGGACGCGGAAGACGCCGGCTTCATGCCAGAGGCGCCCCAACGTGCGGCCCAGGCGGCCGCAGCCGACGATGTTGAGCGAGGGAATGTTCACCGCCGTGTCACGCCTGGAACTTCACCGCCGGCGCGGTGGCCCAGTAGCTGCCCTCGGTCGGATGCTCGCGTTGCGCGATCATTGCGCGCGCTTGGAACAGCGGATGGGCGATCGCTTCGTCCATGCGCAGGATAGGCGTCACGCAGCAGTCGGCGGCCGCGAACTGCTCGGTCCATTCCGCCAGCGTGCGGCGCGCGAAGATCGCGTCCAGCTCGGCTTTCACCGCCTTTGCATCCTCGCCGCCGACGCGCTGCCCGCGGCTCCAATGCCGTGGCTTGAGGTCCGGACGCTCAAGCACGTCGCAGCAGGATTCCCAGAATTTCAGCTCGAGCGCGCCGACGGCCATGTAGCGGCCGTCGCTGGTGCGGTAGACGTTGTAGCAGGGCACGCCGCCGGTCAGCAGGTCGCCGCCGGGCGGGGCGGGGCGCCCGAAGTTGTTGACCGCGACCAGCGGCATCACGTTGTGCGCGAACACCGTGTCCGTCATCGAGATGTCGACGAAGCGGCCGCGACCGCTGGCCTGCACGCCGATCAAGGCCGCCAGGAT
>DATLGF010000506.1:0-6058 GCA_035540575.1 Noviherbaspirillum sp. | reverse complement strand
GTTCTCCGGTGTGTCGATGATGCTCGGCATCACGCAGTTGACGTTGATGCCGTGCTCGCGCAGCTCGGCCGCCATCGATTCGGTCATGCGCACGACCACGTCCTTGGAGGCGCAGTACGCGCCCATGCCGGCCGCGCCCTTCTGGGCGGCGTTGGCGGCGACGTTGACGATCCTGCCGCGCCCGCGTTCCTTCATCTTCGGCACGGCCGCGCGCGCCACCTGCAGCACGGTGCGGGCATTCAAGTCGAACAAACGGTTCCACATCTCGTCCGTCGTCTCGTGCACGGCGGGGCCCATGTCGAAACCGCCGGCGATGTTGCAGACGACGTCGATCGCGCCGAAGCGGCCAACCGCCTCATCCACCGCGCCGGCCACCTGCGCCGCATCGAGCAGGTCGACGGCCGCCAGTATCTGGCTTTCGTTATCCGCACCGAACACGCGCTCAAGGGCCTCGCGGCGCCGGTCCACAAGCACCAGTTTCGCACCGCGCTGCGCGAACGCGCGCGCGACCGCCTGGCCGAGATTGCCGGCCGCGCCGGTCACCAACACTGTCTGGTCCTGGAAGTCCACGTCGTTCTCCTCTTTCAGCTCTTGCCGAAGCGCGCATAGGCGGCGTCGGCATAGGCGGCGAGATCAACGTCGCGCTGCGTCAGGCCGCCGGCGTCATGGGTGGTCAGCACGATCGAAACCTTGTTGTAGACGTTCGACCACTCCGGGTGGTGATCGCGCTTTTCCGCGACCAGCGCGACCTGGCTCATGAAGGCGAACGCCTCGGCGAAGTCCTTGAAGCTGAAATCACGCGCGATCGCACCGCGCCCCTCGTCGAGGCGCCACTGCGGCAGCCCTTTCATCGCCTCGGCCATCCTGGCTGAATCGAACTTCTCCATCGTTGCTCCTTCCATGTTCTCAATTGCAAAAAGTGTATTCCCGTGCGCCCGCACGGTGTGCTCATTCTGTCCGCGGCGAGTGGTAGGATGCGCACAAAATGTGCAAACATTGGGCCAAACATGGGAAAAATTTCCGCACTCACCGTGGATCGCTTCGATCTGCAGCTGCTTGCCGAACTGCAGCGCGACGGCAAGGCAACCAATAGCGCGCTCGGCGAAAAAATACACCTGTCCACGTCGCAGGTCAGCCGGCGCGTGCAGCGGCTTGAGGAAGCGCATGTGATCGATCATTACGCGGCGATACTCGAACCGGCGGCGATCGGCCTGGACGTGATGGCGTTTACCGAAGTCACGCTGGACCGCCAGAGCACGACTTCGAGCGAGAAGTTCGAACGAGAGGTCGCGAACCTGCCGCAGGTGCTGGAATGCTACTCGCTGGCAGGGGCCGCCGACTACATGCTGCGCATCGTCGCGCCCGACCTGGCCTCGTTTTCGGATTTCATGACGCGCCATCTGCTGCGCATGCCGGGCATCACCAACGTCAAGTCGACCATTACGCTGCAAAAGATCAAGCAGGTGCACGCGCTGCCGCTCGAGCACGTGATGCAGCCGACCGAGAGTCGCAAGCGGATCTTCTATTCGCAGTAGCGAGGGGACCGCCGGACTACTCTGTTAAGCTGGCATCGTTTGCTAGCTCAAAGGTGTCGCGATGCCGGTGGATGTTCCCTATTCCTCCCAATGGTCGGACCCGACCTGGACCAGGGCCATCGTCGAGGAGCAGGCGGACCCTTGCGAAGATCCGAGCTGGACCGTCCGCGGGTTCAGCAACAGGGACGAGTACCGCTTCTGGGCGAGACGGACCTGCGGTCTCGCCTGCCTGGAATCCATGCTCGGCTACTGGCGCTTGCCGGCACCTGACCGAGCAAACCTGCTTCGATCCGCCCTTGCCCGCAAGGTGTATGAGGTGTCGGAAGACGGGACGGTACGCGGGCTGATCTATCGACCGTTCGCGGATTGGCTTCAAGAAGACCATGGTCTCCGGGTCGAGGTCCTTGGCGAGGTCACACTGGGGCAACTGCTGGCGAAAATACCGGGCGAGGGCTTCGGCATGGCCTCTGTCAGTCCCCGCATCAGGTACCCAACCGAGCCCTGTGCATCACCAGGCGGGCATCTGGTACTGATCATCTCCTCGAATGCCGACGAGGTCATCTTCCACAATCCCTCAGGCATTCCGCCGTATCAGTCCCACGCAAGAGTGCGGCGAAGCGATTTCGAACGCTTCTTCGCCAACAGAGGCATGGTCATTTCGCGGCCCCGCGGTTAACCGCGCGCTAGCGCAGCAGCACACGCGCGTGCGCGAGCACCGCCGCGCCCTGCTGCCCTTCCGGGTCCCACACGCAGCGGTGCAGTTCCGCATCCAGCGGCGCCCAGCGCTCCATGTCGGACTTGCTGAAGATGACCACGCTGGGCAGGCGCAGGCCGGCCGCGATGTGCGACACGCCGGTGTCATTGCAGATCAGCAGGCGCGAGCGGCTCATCAGCGCCGCCATCGCACCGATGGAGATTGGCGCCGCAGCGATCACCGGACGGTTGCGCATCTGCGCGGCGAGCGCCTCGGCGAGATCGCGCTCCTGTCCGGAGCCGGTAATGACCGCCTGCAGGCGGAATTCGTCGCACAGCCGGTCGGCCACCTCGGCAAAGCGGGCCAGCGGCCAGCACTTGTCGCGCATGCGCGCTCCTGGGTGAATACAGAAGTAGCTGCGCTCCACCAGGGTGCGTGCAACGCCGCTGTCGCGCAGCTCGGCGTCATCCTGTGCAAAGAGGGGAAACTCCAGGTGCTCGCCCTGCATCGGCGCCCCGAGGAAGGCGACCAGCCGCAACAGGCGCAGCGACTCGTGCCCGCCCTCCTCGAAATCGAGGTAATGCAGGCTGCTGCCCGGCATGCCCTTGGGCTTGTATCCGGCGCAGGCCTTCGCGCCGAAAGTGCTCACGATGCGGTTGCTGATTTCGCCGCTGCCGTGCAACTGCAGGGCAAGGTCGAAATGGCGCTCGCGCACCGCCAGCGCGAAGTCGTCCAGACGCTCGTGCTGAACCGGCTGTTCCGGCAGGTCCGGATGTCCGGGGAAGGCGATGAAGTCGTCGATGTAGCTGCGGTAACGCGATGCGAACTGTTCGGCCCACGGCAGGCCGATCAGCGTGATGCGGGTGTCGGGCAGGGCCGCGCGCAGTGCACGCAGGGCCGGGACCGCGCACAGCATGTCGCCCAGTTGCAGCGCGCGGAATATTGCGAGCGTCTCGATCCGCGAGCGGCGCAACACGCCCGCGCCGCCCTCTTCTTGCTCGCCGGCATACTCCTGCTCCATGTCGTTGCACGCCCTGTCGAAAAGTGTCAGCTTGCGATGATAGGGGTGCGGCGAGCGTGCGCACTTGATCGTTGCTAAGGAACTATCAGTAGATTGTGAAGCTCAACCGGGTCTGTGGGACTTTCCGAAGAGGCAAGCGATGCAACCATTGCAAGTGAAGGATGAATTTCCCGGGATCGCGCAGCGCGTCGAGGAAGTGACGCATATGTGCCAGATCACCAGCGGTCTGCCGGATGAACTGCGCAGCGTGCTGGACGAACTGGCGCAGGAAACCCGGCACGCGAAGGCGATGCTGCGCGAGGAAGAAACCGGCAATCGCATCATCCAGTGCATTGACCGGCTGGAAAAGCTGAGCGATCGAGCAATGCAGGCCTGCAGCCAGGACAGCAGCATCGATCAGCGCCTGCAGAATGCGGTGCGCCATGCGCATGATGCGCTTTCGGATCTGAAGCACCGGCTGCATTGACCGGTGTAGCCGCGCCGCCCGGCCCTGTCGGCTGGCTGATCGGCCTCCCGTTGGGCCAGGGTCCGGGGCTTGTGCGTGCAGCGGGCGAGAACAGCCTCGCTCTAGATGAACTGCTGCATCGTCACGTGCTTCGGGTGCGCGGCCACCCGTTCAAGCCATGCGGTGATGGCGGGATATCCGCTCAGTTCGAAGCCGCCCTCCTGCGCCACGTGGGTGTAGGCGTACAGCGAAATGTCGGCAATCGTGTAAACGGCGCCGGTGAGGAAGGACGTCTGCGCGAGCTGCTGTTCCATCACACGCAGCGCCTTGTGGCCGCCTTCCTGCTTCGAGAGAAATTCGGCGCGACGCTCCTCCGGGAGGCCCAGGTATTTGGAGATGTAGCGCGCGACCGCAATGTAGGGCTCGTGGCTGTACTGCTCGAAGAACTGCCACTGCAGCACGCGGGCCCGCTGCAAGCGGTCGCTGGGCAGGTAAGGCGTGCCGTCGGCGAGATAGTTCAGAATTGCGTTCGATTCGGACAGGAATACCCCTGGCTCGATTTCCAGCACAGGGATCTTCGCGTTCGGGTTCATTGCCGAAAACGCAGGCTGCCGCGTCTGGCCGTCGAGGATGCTGACGTGCTCCCATTCGTGTGCGATGTCCAGCAGGGACATCAGCAGCTTGACCTTGTAGCAGTTGCCCGAGCGGATATCGCCGTAGACCTTCATGATGCGCCGTCCTTTCCGTAAAAGGTGCGTGCCATGCTGCCATGGCGGGCGCGGACGCGCAAATGAGAATCGCGGCGTCGCGCCGTCAGCGCCACGCATGTGAAGCGGCAGGTCGGCCGGCGCGCAAAGGCAAAAAAAAAGGCCCGAGACCTTGCGGTTTCGGGCCGAATCCAATTCCAGAAGAGTTGGAGGAGACAGGTGTAACTATATCGGGCGCCCCTTCGGATGTCCGCTTTATTGTTGTGATACCCGATATACACGCCATTTATATCAGGCGGGCGGCGGCAATAAAAAGGCCCAATAAAAAGGCCCGCAAGGTTTGCACCTGCGGGCCTCGCGTCTCCTTCTTCCCATCCTTCAGTGGATTTTTTGTGGGGGGAATCTTTACACGATTTGTAAGGAGGTGCAAGCAAAAACGTACATGTTGAACGAGCTTTTTTGCGTGTTTTCCGGCTCCATACCAAATAAACTTGCAGTCAGTAAGCGTTTTGGCGCGTTTTATTTCTTTACGTCAAAATCCGACAGCCGCTTTGTCCTGCTCGCCCTTTTGCAGCGGTACGATGGCGCGCATGATCAGGAACCGCTAACAGATGAACACCCGCAGCGAACCCGCAACGCCTTCCAGCTTCGTCACCATTACCCGGCGCGACGGCCCTGCCGACCTCGAATACCGCTGGGTCGGCCTGCCGCATGGCGAGTCGGCACATCCGGTCGTGGTATTCCTGCACGAGGGACTGGGCTCGGTCTCGATGTGGCATGACTTCCCGCAGCGCTTCTGCGCCGCGCACGGGCTGACGGGCCTGGTCTACTCACGCTTCGGCTATGGACAGTCGAGCGTACGCCCGCGCGATGCGGCGCTCGCGCCGCGCTACCTGCACGAGCAGGCGCATGAGGATTTGCCGGCGCTTCTCAGGACGCTCGAGATCCGGCGGCCCTGGCTGTTCGGCCACAGCGACGGCGGATCGATCGCGCTGCTGTATGCGTCCCGGTTCCCGGAACACGTCAGTGGCATCGTGGTACTCGCCCCGCATATTTTCGTCGAAGAGAATACGGTGGCCGGCCTGCGTGCCGCGCGCGCCGCGTTCGAAAACGGCACGCTGACGCAACGGCTCGCGCGCCACCATCGCGACGTCGACAGCGTGTTTCACGGCTGGAACGACGCCTGGCTCAGCCCGGCCTTCCACGGGTGGAACATCGAAGCGGAGGTCGCGCGCATCCGCTGCCCTGTCCTCGCAGTGCAAGGCGAGAACGATGAGTACGCAACGCTCGAACAGATAGAAGGGATCCGTCGCCTGTGTCCGCAAACCCGCTTGCTCGTGCTGCCTGGCTGCGGGCACATTCCCCACCGCGAGCGGGCCGAGGAAGTGATCGATGCCGCCGGAGCGTTCATCACCGGCGGCTGAGCGAAGCCCGCGCGCATTTTGCCGACCCGCCCCCGTGGGAAATATCCGCCTCACATTGATCTAAGGCAGGCGGTCGCATCTGTCATCACGGCAAATGCAACCGCAACCCTGCCGTTCTGTCGAATCTGGTAGCCAAGGCGCGGTCCCTGCTCCCCGACAACGGTTTGCCCGGACCCCTGTAAATTGGCGCAACCGTTGCGTCGGAGTCCGGATGAAGCGCACCCCCCTGTAC
>DATLGF010000505.1:0-2404 GCA_035540575.1 Noviherbaspirillum sp. | reverse complement strand
CTGCAGAACCTGTCCGTGGAGAATCATGCGCTGGCGGTCGAGATCGCGAGCCTGCCGGAGAAGGTGCGCGGCTTCGGGCACGTGAAGGACAAGGCGGTGCAGCAGTACCGGCGCGAGCTGGAGACGCTGATGGCGCGTTTTTCCGCGCAGAAGGGCTGGCCGCACGCGGCGTGAGGCGGTTAGCCCCCAGCTTGTCTTCCGAGCATAGCGAGGAACCTCATCCGGCTGCTTCGCGGCCACGCCGGCAGAGGGAGCGGCGCAAACGGACGAGGTCCCTGACGCGGGCCGCCCTCACTGCGTTCGGGACGACAAGTACCTTGGAACAACCACCACCCTGTCGTTCCGAGCAAGGCGATGGACCTCATCCGGATGCATCGAGGCCGCGGGGGCCGAAGTGGCCGCCCAGACGGATCAGGTCCCTCACTGCGTTCGGGACGACAAGTGCAAGGGACGACAGGCTGCAGGGACAGCCGCCGCCGCGATTGTCACCCCCACGACACACGTGAACTTCATCCCTATGTTAGATTGACGTTAACGTAAACGTAATCAAAATCAAAATCCGGGCGAACCAGCCCAGAACCCGAGGACGAGACGACCATGACCGACCTTTCCGTTGCCCAGAAGCTCACCGAATACAAGTGCCAGAACAAGGTGCGCTTCGTCACCGCCGCCTCCCTGTTCGACGGCCACGACGCGTCGATCAACATCATGCGCCGCATCCTGATGGCAAACGGCGCCGAAGTGATCCATCTGGGCCACAACCGCTCGGTCGAGGAAATCGTGACCGCCGCGCTGCAGGAGGATGCCCAGGGCATCGCGATCTCCAGCTACCAGGGCGGCCATGTCGAGTACTTCAAGTACATGATCGACCTGCTCAAGCAACGCGGCGGTGCGCACATCAAGGTGTTCGGCGGCGGCGGCGGCGTGATCGTACCGTCCGAGATCGCCGACCTGCACGCGTATGGCGTCGCGCGCATCTTCAGCCCGGAAGACGGGCAAAGGCTGGGCCTGACCGGCATGATCCTGTCGATGATCCAGGCGTGCGACATCGACCTTTCCACCTATGCGCCGACCTCGCTCGAGCCGCTTCGCCAGGGCGAGGTGGCCGATCGCCAGCGTCCGCTCGCCCAGCTGATCACCGCGCTGGAGAACAACAAGGCCGATCCAGCGCTGACGAAGGAACTGCACACGGCGGCCGATACCATCACGACACCGGTGCTCGGCATCACCGGGACCGGCGGCGCCGGCAAATCCTCGCTGACCGACGAACTGATCCGCCGCCTGCGCCTGGACCAGGACGATGCGCTCAACATCGCGGTGATCTCGATCGATCCGTCGCGGCGCAAGTCCGGCGGCGCGCTGCTCGGCGACCGCATCCGCATGAACGCGATCAACCCGTGGGGCGGCCAGCAGCGCGTGTTCATGCGCTCGCTCGCCACGCGCGAGGCGGGCTCCGAGATTTCCCAGGCGCTGCCGGACGTGGTCGCCGCCTGCAAGGTGGCCGGCTTCGACCTCGTGATCGTGGAAACCTCGGGCATCGGCCAGGGCGACGCGGCGATCGTGCCGCATGTGGACGTATCGATGTATGTGATGACGCCGGAATTCGGTGCGGCATCGCAGCTCGAGAAGATCGACATGCTCGATTTCGCCGATTTCGTCGCGATCAACAAGTTCGACCGCAAGGGCGCGCAGGATGCGCTGCGCGACGTGGCCAAGCAATACCAGCGCAACCGCGAGCTGTTTTCCAGGCGTCCGGACGAGATGCCGGTCTACGGCACCCAGGCCTCGCGCTTTAACGACGACGGCGTGACCGCGCTGTACCAGGGCGTGCTGCCGAAGCTGGCCGAACTCGGCCTGAAGACGCGCCCGGGCAAGCTGGCGCCGGTCAATGTGCGCCATTCTTCCGGCAAGAACGCGATCGTGCCGCCGGCGCGCACCCGCTATCTGGCCGAGATTGCCGACACGGTGCGCGGCTATCACGGCAAGGTGAAGAAGCAGGTCGCGCTCGCGCGCGAGCGCCAGCACCTGCGGGAAGCGCAGCGCATGCTGAGCGCGGCCGGCAAGGATGCCTCGTTCGATGAGCTGATCGCCGAGCGCGACGCAGCGCTCGACCCGTCCGCGCGCAAGCTGCTGGCGATGTGGCCCGACATGCAGAAGGCGTATTCCGGCGACGAGTACGTGGTGAAGATCCGCGACAAGGAAATCCGCACCCGCCTGACCTACAAGACCCTCTCCGGCAATGTGATCCGCAAGGTATCGCTGCCGAAGTACGAAGACCACGGCGAGATCCTGCGCTGGCTGATGCTGGAGAACGTGCCGGGCTCGTTCCCGTTCACCGCCGGCGTGTTCGCATTCAAGCGCGAAAACGAGGATCCGACCCGCATGTTTGCCGGCGAAGGTGACG
>DATLGF010000504.1:0-2954 GCA_035540575.1 Noviherbaspirillum sp. | reverse complement strand
AACATATATTTCACAGCTTGAATCCGGCGGACGGAATAGTTCGCTGGCCGTTATTGAACGGATAGCTAACGTGCTTGGAGTCGACATTGTTGACTTGCTATCACGTGCGGACTAACTGACGTTAACGATCATTCGCATTTGAACGGCTTGCCACGATCGGTACGGAAGGCTCTGTCCCCGGTCGAGTGCCGGAACAAACTTGTACCCCTCGATCCACCGATTGCTGAGCCTGCCGCCGCATACGCGCCTGTACATGTGCAATGACTACTCGCCGAGCGGGCGCGATCCGGCGCGAGTGAGCGCCGTCGCCGAGCAGCGCGCGCAACATCCACGTGCACGAAGGCGTGAGCGAACAGGATTTCGTGTGCATGCGCAACGAACGCGATGCCACGCTGGAAATGCCGTTGCTGATCCTGCCGTCGATACAGGTCAATATGCGCGCGGCGAGCCGCCGCCGGAAGGCAATGACGTGCGCTACCTGAAGCTGCCGCTTAATGCACTCCTGGTTTTTCTCACACCACAGGCGGCATCGACTGCTCGGCGCGGATCGGGGTGGGCGCGGGCTTGGTGGTGGCGACGATGATGGTGCGGTAGAACCTTGGGGATGGATTGGATTAGTCCCGCTGGCAACCGGTGCGGTCGGCTTCTACTTGGCCTAACAGCCATTCGGGCTGAGTAGTTGCCGGAAGAAGACGAACCAGGCTTAACGGATTTCCGGCACGCCGCGTGCGATGCGCGGCGCGCCGGAATTCGTCAGGCGCCCAGCGCATGCGGCGCCAATACGATCCCATCCTCGTCGGCATACAGCCAGTGGCCCGGTTCGAACAGCGCATCAAGGAAGCGCAGCGGCAAGTCGTGGCGCATGCGCACGGTTTCTGCCCAGGCGGGCCGGGAGGGAATACTGCCCAGCGCAAACACCGCGATCGGCAAGACGCGCAAGACGGCCACATCCCGGACCAGGCCATCCAGCACGATGCCGGCCCAGCCGTTCTCGATGGCCAAAGCCGCCATCTTCTCGCCGACCAGCGCATGCCGCGCCGCGACGCCGCCGCCCTCCGCCACCAGCACGCGCCCCTGCCCCGGGGTGCGCAGTACCTCCGACAAGCGGGGCGGATCGCCTTCGGCACCGGACACGGTGGCGATCCTGCCCGCGCAAGCTCTCATCGCGCCAAACGCACGCAGGCCCGGGGAGACCACCTGCAGCCCGCCGCCAGCACCATGGCGGTCGTGTAGGTCGGCTGTCGAGAACCGGTCCCCGTTCACGTTCAATCCAATGTGGCGCCGGACTGCTTGACCAGAGCGGCATGCTTGTCGAGTTCTGTCTTGAAGAACTGGCGCGCTTCATCCGGCGTGGTGCCGATCAGCGCGACGCCTTGCGTGGCAAGACCTTCCCTGACCTCGGCGCTCTTGAGTGCCGACATCAGCGCCGCATGGGTCCGGTTCACCGTTTCCTTTGGCAGGCCGGCAGGGCCGATGACGGCCAACCATGCGTCGAAGCTGTAGTTCGGCAAGCCCTGCTCGGCCAGGGTCGGCACATCGGGAAGGATGGCCGAGCGCGTCCTGGTCGAGACGCCAATCGCGCGCAGACGTCCGCTGCGAATCTGCGACGCCGCCGCGGTGACCGAGACGAAGCCGATGTCCACCTGGCCGCCCATCAGGTCGGTGACCAATGGGCCGGTACCGCGATACGGCACATGCATCATGTCGAGACCGCCGGCTTCGCTCTTCAGCAGCTCGCCAGCCAGGTGCAGCACGCTGCCATTGCCGGCCGAGCCGTAGTTGATTTTGCCCGGCTTGGCCTTCACCAGCGCCACCAGTTCCTTCAGGTTCTGCGCCGGAACGGAAGGATGGGCGACCAGCACCAGCGGCACCGTGCCGATCACCGAAATCGGCGTAATGTCCCCAAGCGAGTCGAACGGCACAGACTTGTAGATACTGGGATTGATCACGTGATTGGACGACACCATGGCCAGCGTCATCCCGTCCTTCGGCGCCTTCACCAGCTGCGCGGTGCCGGTCACCCCGCCCGCCCCCACGAGGTTCTCGACGATTACCGGGCTGCCCAGCGAAGTCGACAGGCTGTTGCCCATCAGACGCGCAACGATGTCAACGGTAGAGCCGGCCGTCAGCGGCACGATCATGCGTACCGGCTTTTCGCCGAGTTGGGCGGCCGCAGGCAGCGCCGGCAGTGCGAGGGCGAGCGCAAGCAAGCCGGCGACGCGGCAGCGGGCGAGCGATCGGATGTTCATGTTTGTCTCCTTGTCGTTATTTAGTGAAACTCAGTGGGAATGGCTTGCGCGCAGCTCGGCGAACGAAACGAGTTCTCCCGCGATGGCGCTGGCCGCAACCGTGGGCGGACTGGCAAGCCAGACCTGGCCAGGGCCAGAGCGGCCGGGGAAATTCCGGTTGATCGCGCTCACCGTCACCTGCCCCGAATCGGTGGACGAGCCCGGACCGCAGTTCGCGCAGGCGCCGCAAGCAGGTTGAAGGAGCTCGGCCCCGACCAGCTCGAACGCCCGCAGGTAGCCTTTTTCGATGCAGTAATCGCGTACGGCGGTGGTGCCGAACTGCAGATAAAGCCTCACACCTTCAGGCACGCGCAGACCGCGAGCCGCCGCCCAGCCCAGCACCTCGTGATAATGGTCGAAATCCTCGCGCTTGCCGGCAGTGCACGAGCCGCCGTAGGCGATATCCAGTTTCACGCGTTGGCCGAGCTCGGCCAGCGGGATGCCGTTGCCTGGATCGCCGGGCGCGGCGACCATCGGCGACAACGCCGTGCAGTCGATGCAGATCTCGCCGGCATAACGCGCTCCGGGATCGCTGCGCATCCACTCTTCCAGGCTGAAGTCGATGCCGCGGCGTTCCTTAAGAAAGCGCACGGTTTCGGCGTCGGGCGCGACGATGCCAGTGAAACCGCCCAGCTCGGCGGTCATGTTGGTCAGCGTGGCTCGTTC
>DATLGF010000503.1:0-5113 GCA_035540575.1 Noviherbaspirillum sp. | reverse complement strand
TCATGCGCATCGCATAGCCGCGCAGGCGCTCGGCGCGCTCGGCGAAGCGTGCCCTCTCGTAATGCTGGCCGCCGAAGATCTTGATCACCTGCTGGGCGCGGGTGGTTTCCTCGATCACCTGGGTCAGTTCGGCGTTGATGCCGAGATAGGTCGTATTGAGCCGGCGCAGCCGCTTGCCGGTCGCGCGCACGATCAGCGCGATCAGCGGCAGCAGCACCAGCGTGATCAGCGTGAGCCGCCAGTTCAGGTAAAGCAGGTAGGCCATCAGGCCAATCACGGTCAGCGTGTCGCGAATGATCGAGGTGAACACAT
Organism: Noviherbaspirillum sp.; assembly: GCA_035540575.1. Lineage (GTDB taxonomy): Bacteria > Pseudomonadota > Gammaproteobacteria > Burkholderiales > Burkholderiaceae_D > Noviherbaspirillum. The sequence continues at coordinate 4,801 of DATLGF010000503.1, read as the reverse complement.
CCTTGATCATGTCGACGATCTGCTGCACCTCGAACATCATCGCATTGATGACCTTGCCGACTGGATGGGTGGCGTTGAAACCCAGGGGCACGTCGAGCATGCGGTTGAAGATCGCCTGGCGAAGCAGATTGAGCAGCCGGGTCGATACCCAGGTCATCATGTAAGTGGTGGTGAAGGTCGACACGCCGCGCAGCACGAACACGCCGATCAGGCCGACCGGCACCAGCCAGAGCGGGAACGGCCGGTCGGCCGCGAAGCCGTGATCGAGCAGAACCTTCATCATCGCGACCAGCATCGGCTCGGTCGCGGCCGTCAGGATCATGCCGAGCAGTGCGATAGCCAACCGCCCCTTGTACGGCGCGACCATTGCGAACAGGCGTGACAAGTGGGGAGACAGTTTCTTCACGTTAGCGCACCGTCACTCGCGCCAGAAATCGGCGATCCACGGCGCGCGGCGCACGAAGCGCAACGCGCGGTTGCGCCGGCCTTCCAGCGCATCCGGCGGATTCACCTCGCCGTGGAAGATGATGACGCGCGTGCCGGCCGGAATCGATGGGGCGCGCCAGTAATTCGTCGGCCATGTCGGAATGCAGTGGTACTTGTAGCTGCTGCACCAGTCGCGCGGCCAGTAGGCGAGCTTGCCCTGCTTGTGCAGCACGTCAGACAGGTAGGCCTGCTCGTTGCGGAATCGCTTGCGCACCTCGGCCTGGGTCGAGCGGAACTGCGAAAGCACGTCAGCATGCGCGCCGATCCGGAAACGATACACAGAGGAATTGCCGGTAACACGCCAGGGACGCTTCCAGTCGTGGATGATCAGGAATTCGCCCGGATAGTCGAAGAAGCAATCGATGCTGTCGCAGATGACGACGTCCAGATCCAGGAACAGCGCCGTGCCCTGCAGGCCGTGCAGGTCGGCCTCGAAGGTGGTGAGCTTCTTCCAGCCGCGCTCGGGAAGCCCGTCGGGCAGTCTCAGGTCGGGAATCGGCAGGCAGGTGACCTCCGGGCGGATGCCCTCGCTGCGGTCGGTCAGGCAGACGAAGCGGAACTCCCCGCTCAGATGGCGCCGCACCATCCCGTACAGGCGGTTGACGTACTCGGGACCGTACTTGGTGCCCCATTTCATGCAGAGGATGATGCGGTCGCCGATGCCGGCGGTGCTGGATGTCGTCAAATCTGCTCCGTGTGGTCAAATCTTGTCGCCTCGGCAATCGTTGCTTGCGCGGCGCCGGCTGGCCAGGCCAAAACCTGAGGATTATCCCCGTCTGCCCGGCCTTGCGCAACGCGCCGCCAGCTCTGGCGGGCCGCGAGCGCACGCCAAGCGATGATAGAATTCCCCGCCACTCATACCCCATCGCGACGGGTTCTTGCAGGAAGAACATCGCCACCGACATGAAACACCCGCCCCGGGCGAGCGACGTCACCGTCGTCATCGTGACTTACAACAGCGCGCATTGCATTGCAGGACTCGCTCCCGGGCTGGCCTCGATGCCGCATGTGACCGTGGTCGACAACGCCAGCAACGACGACACCGTCGCGGAAGTCGAGCGCCTGATCCCCCAAGCAAAACTCGTCCGCAATCCACGCAACCTCGGCTTTGGCGCCGCCAACAACCTGGCGCTGCGCGAGGTGACAACGCCGTTCGCACTGCTGCTGAATCCCGATTGCCTGCCGGAGCATGCCGCGCTCGCCGGTCTGCTCGAGACGGCGCAACGGTTCCCCGAGGCGGCGATCATCGCCCCCCACCTGCTCGGCCGCTCGGGCAAGCTCGAGCTCAACTACCGCTGGTCCGGCCTGCACTGGACCTCGCGCGGCCCGGCCGCAGAAGGACCGTGCTGCGTCGGCTTCGCCTGCGGCGCAGTGATGTTGTTCAACATGGAAGTCATGCGCGAGGTCGGCCTGTTCGACGAGGATTTCTTCCTGTACTACGAGGACGAGGACCTGTGTCATCGGGTGCTGGCCGCGCGCAGGCAGATCATCGTCGCGCCGCATGTCACCGTGCAGCACCTGTCGCGCGGCTCGGTGCGCGGCAACAGCCCGCTGCGCGCGGAATTCCTGCGCGGCTTTCATCATGCGCAGTCGAAGCTGATCTTCACTGCCAAGCATCGCAACGCGGGCCGCACCGCGCGCCTGCGGTGGAAAACGCTAGCGCTGGCGCTGGCAACCCTGCCACCGCGTCTGCTGGTGCCGGCGCCGCGCCATCTCGCGCGACTGCTCGGCCGCATCTGGGGCCTGTGCGTGTTCAAGCGCGCACCTTCCCGTAACGCCTGAATGCCCGAATCTTGCAGACCCCGCGCGTGAACGCGCAATTGAATTCCGAAAGACTACGTTGCACCTGCATTCCTTCCTCGCCACACCAATTCCTGTTCTCGACCGGTTCGCCAAGGTCTGCCTGGTCTTCGCAATCTTCTTTTTCCCGCTGGGGCACGCCCCTGCCTATGTCTTTATCGGTCTGACCATACTTGCATGGCTGGCAGCGGGGGGATACATAGAACGCGCTCAAGCCCTCCGGGGAAGCGCGTTCGCCTGGGCCGCGCTCATCCTGTACGGACTGTTCTGGGCGGGGCTCGCATACACCAACGCCGACACGTACTACATCGGGATCGAGCTGCGGAAATACGCGAAGCTGCTGTTCATGCTGGTGGCGATCACGCTGCTGCAGGAGGACAGGTGGCGCAAGCGTGCACTGGCCGCTTTCGCACTGGCCATGTTGATCACACTCATACTGTCGATGCTCAGCATCGTCTGGCATATTCCCGGCCTGAAGGCAGAGGTCGGCAACCGCGTCGTGTTCAAGGACCACATCATCCAGAACCTGATGATGGCGTTCTTCGTCCTGATCATGCTCGTGGCGAGCCGCACCGCAGAAAGGACGAGTATCCGGCTCGCGTGCCTGGCATTGGCGGTACTCGCTACCGTCAACATCTTGGGATTCGTCGCAGGCAGAACCGGATACGTCGCACTGTTCGCAATTCTCGCGGTATTCATCGCCTGCTATTTGCCGGCGCGCCAGCGCTGGTTCTTCGCCCTGCTCGCGCTGCTACTGGGCTTGGCCGCATTTCAGTTCTCGGATACGTTCAGGCAGCGCGTGGAAACAGCGTTCAGCGAGTATCGGCAGCGCAATACCGTCGAGGCGACCTCGGTCGGCGCCCGCCTCGATATGATCGAGAAGTCGATCCACCTGATCCAGGAACGTCCGGTCATGGGCTGGGGAACGGGCGCATATCCGGAACAATACTGCCGGCTCCAGCCGTCGCAGGAAATGTGTGCGATCGGCGGCCCGCATCCGCACAATCAATTCCTCGCGTTCGGGGTGCAGTTCGGCATGGTCGGCATTTTCGCCTATCTCGCCTTCCTGGCCAGCGCAGTACAGCGGTCGCGGACTTATCCGGTCCCGCAGAAAGTGCTTGCATGGGGCTTGATCGCGGCACTGCTGGTCGACTCATTGCTGCATGCGCCGCTGTTCCTGGTCGGCGAGGCTCTGTTCTTCACGCTGATGCTGGCCGTCGTCCTCGCACCAGAACCGCGCAGCCGCGCCATTCCGGCAGGCGTGCCGATCCGACAATCGTAAGTACGGCGAACAGAAGAGCTTCAGCCTCCCGGCGGAGGAATGCCGTTCAGTTAAGCGCTTTCTCGTGCCATGTCGTTCCCGCGCACGCGGGAACCCAGTTCGAACGCCCGCACCAGTACTAAAGACCGAAAGGCGTTCCTGACCGGCGGAGCCGATACGCACAACGGCGCATCAATACTCGAACCACACATTCTCCGCGCTCAGCCACTCCCCCAGCTTCGCACGCAGCGCATCGTCCGCGCGCACGCGCCAGTCGTCCGACAGCCGCAACTCCCCGAGCGCGCCGTTCTTCGTGTACTGCAGCACGATAGGGCAACCGGTGCCGGTCTGCTGGAAAGGCTCGAGCAGTTCGCGCAGGCGGCGCGCGTCGGCCTGGCCGTTCATCGACAGCCGCAGCGCCTTTGCGAATGCCACGCGCGCGGCGGCGATGTCCATCACCTTCTCGGCCGATACGCGCAGGCCGCCGGAGAAACGGTCCTCCGACACCTTGCCGTGCACCGCGAGGAACTCGTCCTCCTTGAACAGGTTACGGTTCGGATCATAGAGTTCGTTGTAGACCGTCACTTCCACGACTGCAGTGCCGTCGTCGAGCGTGACGATCACCATCTTGCCGCGCTGGGTCATCTGCGTGCGTACCGCGCTGATGATGCCCGCGAGCAGGCGCGGCTCGCGCGACGGCTCCAGGCTGGAGAGCTTGGTGCGGGCGAAGCGGCGCACTTCGGTCGCGTAGGCGTCGAACAGGTGGCCGGAAAGATAGAAGCCCAGCGCCTGCTTCTCCTCGGTGAGCTTCTGCTTCTCGCTCCATGGCGGCACCTTCGCATACTCGGGCGGCGGCTCGAGGTCGGAATCGTCGCCGCCGAACAGGCTGACCTGGTTGGCCGATGCCTGGGCCTGCTCCGCGCATTCCATTGCATAGGCGACGCTCGCCATCAGCACGCCACGGTCCACGCCGAAGCAATCCATCGCGCCGGCCCGGATCAGCGCTTCGATCGTGCGCCGGTTGATCTGCTTCTTGTCCACGCGCTTGACGAAATCGAACAGGTCCTGGAACGGACCGCCGGATTCGCGCGCGGCGATGATGGCCTCGATCGCGTTCTGGCCCGAGCCCTTCACCGCGCCCAGCCCGTAGCGGATGCGGGTGGCCTTCTTGCCGGGCTCGCCGACCGGCGTGAAGCGGTAGTCGGACAGGTTCACGTCCGGCGGCAGCATCGTCAGCCCGCACACGTCTACCGC
>DATLGF010000502.1:0-3871 GCA_035540575.1 Noviherbaspirillum sp. | reverse complement strand
CGTCGAAGGAACGGCGACGGTCCCCCGCGAGCCGGACGCGATGCGGGAGGAGCCGCGCTTCACTTCCCGCCGCGCCCGCCTTTCCTACCAACCGCTGCCGGGATTGGTGCTGCAGTTCAGCCGCGGGACCTGGAGCCGCATCGACCAGCTGGTGGCCGAGGGGCAAATCCGGCGCACCAGCCTGTCAGCGACCTATACCCGCAACCTGACCGGGGGCGAGTGGTTGACCACGCTTGCCTGGGGAAGGAATGCACCGCGCGGCGGCACCTCCCTGAACGGCTATCTTGCCGAAACCAGCGTGCGCCTGGCTGGTGTGCATACGGCGTTCGCCCGCTTTGAGCAGGTCGGCAGCGGTCCCCTCTATGATCCGGACACGCCGTTCCGCATGGCGGCCAAGGTGAACAAGCTGAGTCTCGGCTACTACCAGGATATGTACCAGCGCGGCGCCAACCGTATCGGCCTGGGAGTCGTGGCGAGCCGACACCTGCTTAGCTCGGCGCAGGAGGCGAGTATTGGTCGCGATCCGAGCTCGGTCATGTTCTTCATGCGCCTGCGCATGCACTGAACCGGCCTCCGGTGCCGATATTTGGTCGGCCTGCCCTCACGCAAAGGCCCTGCGGGCGGGCGAATCGCTCCCGTCCCGCCTTGTTGCGGCGCAGTGTGAAATAATAGCCATTTTCCTCGCCGAAACATTTCCCGCCCGGCGGAATACCTGACGAATTCACTCAACTTTGATATACTCGACAAAAATCTTCGGGTATTTCCCGATGTTCGTTCGGTTGGGCCCGTCATCAAGGGAAGAGTCACCATGCGTCTGACTACAAAAGGCCGCTTTGCCGTCACTGCGATGATCGATCTCGCGCTGCGCCAGGACAATGGTCCTGTCACGCTTTCCGGGATCAGCCAGCGTCAGGAGATTTCGCTGTCTTACCTCGAGCAGTTGTTCGGCAAGCTGCGCCGGCACGAGATCGTGGATTCCGTGCGCGGCCCGGGCGGCGGCTACATGCTTGCGCGGCGCGCGCAGGATGTCACCGTCGCCGACATCATCATCGCCGTCGACGAGCCGATCGATGCGACGCAGTGCGGCGGCAAGGAGAACTGCGGCAGTGGCAGCCACGAGCATGGAACGCGCTGCATGACGCATGACCTGTGGGCCACGCTGAACGCGAAGATGGTCGAATATCTGGATTCCGTGTCGCTGCAGGATCTCGTGGATCAGCAGCGGCAGAAGCAAGCCGAACACAACGTGGTGCTGATGCCTCGCCCGCACGTCGCCGCCTGACTGGAGCTATAGAGAACGATGAACGCCCCCCTGGAGAAAAGCCTGATCGACACGATCAAGGCGCCGCATTTCCCGATCTACATGGACTATTCGGCGACCACGCCGATCGATCCCCGCGTGGCCGACAAGATGATTCCGTACCTGCGCGAGCAGTTCGGCAATCCGGCATCGCGTAGCCATATGTACGGCTGGAGCGCCGAGAAGGCGGTCGAAGAGGCGCGTGCCCATGTGGCGGCGCTGGTCAACGCGGATCCGCGCGAGATCATCTGGACTTCGGGCGCGACCGAGGGCAACAACCTCGCGCTGAAGGGCGCCGCCCACTTCTACAAGACCAAGGGCAAGCACATCATCACGGTCAAGACCGAGCACAAGGCGGTGCTCGACACCGTGCGCGAACTGGAGCGCCAGGGCTTCGAGGCCACCTACCTGCAGCCGCAGGACAACGGGTTGATCACGCTGCAGCAGCTGGAAGAGGCGATCCGCCCGGACACGATCCTGGTGTCGGTGATGCTGGTCAACAACGAGATCGGCGTGATCCAGCCGGTACCGGAAATCGGCGAACTGTGCCGCGCCAAGGGCATCATCTTCCATTGCGACGCCGCTCAGGCGACCGGCAAGGTGCACATCGACCTGCAGAAGTGGAAGGTCGACCTGATGACCTTCACCGCCCACAAGACCTATGGTCCGAAGGGGGTCGGCGCGCTGTACGTGCGCCGCAAGCCGCGCGTGCGCATCGAGGCGCAGATGCATGGCGGCGGGCACGAGCGCGGCCTGCGCTCCGGCACACTGCCGGTGCACCAGATCGTCGGCATGGGCGAGGCGTTCCGGATCGCCAAGGAAGAAATGGACGAGGAGCTCGGCCGCATCAAGGCCCTGCGCGACCGCCTGGCGAAAGGCCTGCTCGAGATCGAGGAGGTCTATGTCAATGGCGACATGGAGCATCGCGTTCCGCACAACCTGAACGTGAGCTTCAACTACGTCGAAGGCGAGTCGCTGATCATGGCGATCAAGGACATCGCGGTATCTTCCGGTTCCGCTTGTACTTCGGCGAGCCTGGAACCATCTTATGTGCTGAGGGCACTGGGCCGCAGCGACGAGCTGGCGCACAGCTCGATCCGCTTCACGATCGGCCGGTTCACGACGGAGGATGACATCGATTTCGCCGTGAACCTGATCAAGACCAAGGTGGCGAAGCTGCGCGAGCTGTCGCCGCTGTGGGATATGTACAAGGATGGGATCGACCTGTCGACGATCCAGTGGGCAGCGCATTGAGCGCGCCGATAGCTATAAGGAGCAGCAAACATGTCTTACTCGGAAAAAGTTCTCGACCACTATGAAAATCCCCGCAACGTCGGCGTCTTCGAGAAGGGCGACGACACGGTCGGCACCGGGATGGTTGGCGCGCCGGCGTGCGGCGACGTGATGCGCCTGCAGATCAAGGTCGGCGCGAATGGCGTGATCGAAGACGCCAAGTTCAAGACCTACGGTTGCGGTTCGGCGATCGCGTCGTCCTCGCTGGTGACCGAATGGGTGAAGGGCAAGACGCTCGACGAGGCGCTGTCCATCAAGAACACGCAGATTGCGGAAGAACTGGCGCTGCCGCCGGTGAAGATTCACTGCTCGATTCTGGCCGAGGATGCAATCAAGGCCGCCGTGCAGGATTACAAGGCCAAGCACGGGACGGAAGCGACACAGGCGGCCTGATTCTTCGCCGCGTTCGTCCGCCCCGACGCAGGCGCATAGCCAAAGCAACAGGAAACCATGGCAATCACACTCACCGAAAAAGCGGCCAAGCACATCAACCGCTACATCGAACGGCGCGGCAAGGGCCTCGGCCTGCGCTTCGGCGTGCGCACGACCGGCTGCTCGGGTCTGGCGTACAAGCTCGAGTATGTCGACGAGGCGGCGCCGGAGGATCAGGTGTTCGAGTCGCACGGCGTGAAGGTCTTCGTCGATCCGAAGAGCCTGCCGTATATCGACGGTACCGAGCTCGACTTTGCGCGCGAGGGCTTGAACGAAGGATTCAAGTTCAGCAACCCGAACGTAAAGGACGAGTGCGGTTGCGGGGAGAGCTTCCGCATCTGAACAATCGGAATTCGTCCCGACTGGAGCGGATTCAAACAAGCCTGTTGCAGTCGGACAGGCTTTTATTTTAGCCATGCAGAACCACTTCGAACTGTTCCACCTGCCGCAGCAATTCACGATCGACACGGCCGCGCTCGATGCCGCGTACCGGGAAGTGCAGAACCGCGTGCATCCGGACAAGTTCGCGGGAGCCACGGATACCGAAAAGCGGGTGGCGATGCAATGGGCCACGCGTGCCAACGAGGCGTATCAGACGCTGAAGAACCCGTTCAAACGCGCCGCCTATCTGTGCGAACTGAACGGCGTCGACCTGCAGACCGAATCCAACACCGCGATGCCGCCGGCGTTCCTGATGCAGCAAATGGAATGGCGCGAGGCGCTCGATGATGCCCGGTCCGGCCGCGATCTCGATGCGCTGGAAGCGCTCGAAGCCGATGTGCGCGCGACCCGCCAACAGCAGATCGCGCAGATCGGCGAGCAGCTTGACCGAGGCGACTACGAGGC
>DATLGF010000501.1:0-3094 GCA_035540575.1 Noviherbaspirillum sp. | reverse complement strand
GCGCATTTCTTCTTCCTCATGGTGGCGCTGAATTTGTTCACAAGCGCCCAGGGCCCGCTCTCCGAAGCGCTGATGCTGTCGGAGATGCGCGGCGACCTGACCCATTACGGCCGCCTGCGCCTTTGGGGCTCGGTCGGATTCATCCTTTCCGTCTCGCTCGCGGGACCCCTGCTCGACCGTCACGGGGTCGAGGCGATGCCATGGATTGCACTCTCACTCCTCGCGCTCGTAACGGCGGCCAGCCTGCGAATGCGCGAGTCCCGGCCGCTGCACGGCGCACGGCATGCGGTATCGGTGGCCAGCCTCCTGCGCCGGCGCGACGTCCAGGCATTCTTCGTGTCGACCTTCCTGATGCTGGCAGCGCATGCGGCGCTGTATGTGTATTACTCGCTGTACTTGGCGCAAATCGGCTACAGCAATACCGTGATAGGTTTGATGTGGTCGCTGGGCGTGGTGGTCGAGATTGTCTTTTTCTTCTACCAGACCCCGCTGTTCCGGCGCTTCGGCGTGGCCAGGCTGATGGTGGCCAGCCTGGTGCTGGCGGTGGCGCGCTTCCTGCTGATCGGCTTCGGTGCGGAGTCCATCGCGCTATTGCTGCTTGCCCAGGTATTGCACGCGGCAACCTTCGGCGTGCACCATTCGGCGTCGATCGCCACGCTTCAGCGCTGGTTTTCCGGCCCGCTGCAAGCGCGGGGGCAGGCGCTTTACACGAGCATTTCATATGGCCTCGGCGGCTCCCTGGGCGCGTTGCTGCTGAGTCCGCTCTGGGATACATTCGGTGCGCCCGCAGTCTATCTGGTGGCATCCGTCCTGGCTGCGGGCGGTGCCATTGCCGCAGTCTTGTGTTACCGCTGGCAGGCGGTTCAGACCGAGGAGAACGCATGAAAACGATTGAGCTCATGAAGCGAGTAGTCCTGGCGGTGTCACTGGTGATGCTTGCCGCCTGCGAAACCGTACAGACGACGCAGGGCGGGGTGGTCGGCGTCGAGCGCACCCAGCGCATGGCAGTGGCTCCGGAGGCGATCGAGCAGGCAGCCACGCAACAATACGGCGAGGTGATCGCCCAGGCGCGCCAGAAGGGGGTGTTGAACCGCAACGCCGCGCAAGTCGAGCGGGTCCGCGCGATCAGCCAGCGCCTGATTCCGCAGACCGTGCACTTTCGCCCCGATGCGAAGCGCTGGAACTGGGAGGTGAACGTGCTGACCTCCAACGAGGTCAATGCCTGGTGCATGCCAGGAGGCAAGATCGCGGTCTACACCGGCTTGATCGAACGCCTGAATGCGACCGATGACGAACTGGCGGCGGTGATCGGACATGAAATCGCTCATGCGCTGCGCGAGCATGCGCGCGAACGGGCGTCGGAACAGATGGTCGCAAGCGGCGTGATCGCGGTCGGTTCGGCCCTGCTGGGCCTGGGAGACATAGGCCAGAAGGGCGCCGAGTTCGCCTACATGGGCCTGCTCGGTTTGCCGAATTCGCGCCGCCATGAAGTGGAGGCGGACCGCATCGGCGTCGAACTGGCGGCGCGCGCCGGCTACGACCCGCGTGCGGCGATCTCGCTGTGGCAGAAAATGGGACAGATCGGCGGGGCCGACATCCCGGCCTTCCTCTCGACCCACCCGCCGCGCGCCGAGCGGCTCAATGACCTCACCGTGTATTCCGAGCGCGTGATGCCGCTCTACCAGGAAGCGCGCCGCTCCCGATGATCCTTTCCGGGGCCGTGGCCGGGCACGTTTCTCGTGCCCGCCGTGCCGGCGTGCTGCTATGGCATAATCGGGAGTTCTTTCCCGGGATTACGCCCTGTTTTCGCAGCACGCACGCTCTTTGCCATGGCCCGCACGCTTTACGACAAACTCTGGGACGCGCATGTCGTCCACACCGAGGAAGACGGTACCGCCGTCCTCTACATCGATCGTCATCTCGTTCACGAAGTCACGAGCCCGCAGGCGTTCGAGGGCCTGAAGCTGGCCGGGCGCAAGCCGTGGCGTATCTCTGCCAATCTCGCGGTGGCCGACCACAACGTGCCGACCACCGACCGCGCCGAGGGGATCGCCGATCCGGTCTCGCGCCTGCAGGTCGAAACCCTGGACGCCAATACCCGTGAATACGGCCTGACCTACTTCAGCATGCGCGACAAGCGCCAGGGCATCGTCCACGTGATCGGGCCGGAGCAGGGCGCGACGCTGCCCGGCATGACCGTGGTCTGCGGCGACTCGCACACCTCCACCCATGGCGCGTTCGGCTGCCTGGCCCACGGCATCGGCACCTCCGAGGTCGAGCACGTGCTCGCCACACAGACGCTGCTGGCGAAGAAATCCAAATCCATGCTGGTCCAGGTCGACGGCACCCTGCCGGCCGGCGTGACCGCCAAGGACATCGTGCTGGCGGTGATTGGAAAGATCGGCACGGCCGGCGGTACCGGCTACGCGATCGAGTTCGCCGGTTCCACGATCCGCGGGCTGTCGATGGAAGGCCGCATGACCGTGTGCAACATGGCGATCGAGGCGGGCGCGCGCGCCGGCATGGTCGCGGTCGACGACACCACAATCAACTATGTGAAGGGGCGGCCGTTCTCCCCGGTCGGTCCGCACTGGGACCGCGCGGTCGAGTACTGGCGGACGCTGCACTCCGATCCGGGTGCGAAGTTCGACATGGTCGTAACGCTGAACGCGGCCGAAATCAAGCCGCAGGTCACATGGGGCACGTCGCCGGAAATGGTGGTGGCGATCGACGACCGCGTGCCCGATCCCGACAAGGAAAAAGACGCCGTCAAGCGCGACGCGATGGAGAAGGCGCTGGTCTACATGGGCCTGCAGCCGAACACCGCGATCTCGGACATCCGCATCGACAAGGTATTCATCGGTTCCTGCACGAACTCCCGCATCGAGGATCTGCGCGCGGCGGCCGCGGTCGTGCGCGGCAAGTACCGCGCCTCGAACGTGAAGCTGGCGATGGTGGTGCCCGGTTCCGGGCTGGTCAAGGAGCAGGCCGAGCGCGAGGGGCTGGACAAGATCTTCAAGGACGCCGGCTTCGAGTGGCGCGAACCGGGCTGCTCGATGTGCCTGGCGATGAACGCCGACCGGCTGGAGCCGGG
>DATLGF010000500.1:0-5601 GCA_035540575.1 Noviherbaspirillum sp. | reverse complement strand
AGAGGATGGCAAGCAGGTCCCGCCTGTGAAGCCGCAGAAAAGCAAGGTGGCGGCGCTTCTCGGCGGCGTGCCGAAGCGTTGAACCGACCGCTTTCCCGCCCGGTATCCTGCGGCAGCGACTCAGCCGCCTGATCTCGCGCTGCTGCGGGACGCCAGTGCCGCCGCCCATGCCGGCACAGCATGCCTCCAGAATTCCGGCAGCGACCCCGGCTCTCCCACATCGAGGTTCAGGAACCGGGCAGCCCGCATCAATTGCGGCAACGGTTCATCAGGATCCAGCGCCGCGGCCCCAGTCTGCTTGGATAGTTTCTCGCCTTCGGCATTGACGACGACCGGCACGTGCAGGTATGCGGGCGTCGGATACCCGAGGAGGCGTTGCAGGTAGATCTGCCGAGGCGTCGAGTCCAGCAGGTCCGCACCGCGCACGACGTGGGTCACGCCCTGTTCGGCATCATCCACGACGACCGCAAGCTGGTAGGCCCAGAAACCGTCGGCGCGCCTGAGCACGAAATCGCCGACTTCGCGATCCAGTCGCTGCGTGACCCGCCCCATCCACCGATCCTCGAAGGTGATCGTGCTGGCCTCGCCGTCAGGCACCCGCAGCCGGAACGCGCGCGCCGACTTTCCCGGAGCCAGTCCGCCGCGGCAGGTGCCCGGATAGACGGCGGCGCCGTCGCTCGCTACCGCAATGCGTGAATCGGCGATTTCGCGCCGGGTGCAGCCGCAAGGGTAGGCGTGTTCGCCGAGCCGTTCGAACGCCGCTTCATAGCGCGACGTGCGGGCACTTTGCCAGAGAACTTCGCCATCCCAATGCATGCCGAAGCGTTGCAGGCAAGCGAGGATCGCTTCGGCGGCGCCGGGCACGGTACGCGCTTCATCGACATCCTCGATGCGCACGAGCCAGCGTCCCCGGTGTAGCCGCGCATCGAGATAACTGGCCAGCGCGGCCACGAGCGAGCCTAGGTGCAACGGGCCGGTAGGCGATGGGGCGAATCGACCGACATAGCCAGTCATGCTTGCACTCCGGTTCGCGCGGCCCGGCGCTTGTTCATCAGTCTGCCGCGGGAGTGGCAGCAGTAGTCGCATTGTGGCCAGGCCGCATCTTCTTGCAGTGCGGACACGATTCCCCCGCCACATACCACGGCGACAACTGCTCCTGCGGCGTCACCACCGCCCGGCAGGCGAAGCACTGCTTCGTCTCGGTCGGCTCCAGGCTCGGACTGAGCGCGGTGCGGTAGTCGAAGACGAAGCAGTCGCCCCGGTAGTGCGCACCGCCCACTTCCTCGAAGTACTTCAGGATCCCCCCTTCGAGCTGGTACACGCTGTTGAAGCCGACGTTCTGCATGTGGATCGCGGCTTTCTCGCAGCGAATGCCGCCCGTGCAGAAGGTGACCACGGTCTTGTCGGCCAGTTCGTCCTTTTGCCGGGCGATCACTTCCGGGAATTCGCTGAACTTGTCGATGCGGTAATCGATGGTGTTCTCAAAGGTACCGACGTCCACTTCGAACGCGTTGCGCGTGTCGACCATGACGACCGGCCTGCCGTTGTCGTCATGGCCTTGGTCGAGCCAGCGCTTCAGGGTCTTCGCGTCCACCGCCGGCGCGCGGCCGTCCTCGGGGCGGATCAGCGGATTCTTCATCGTGATGATCTCGCGCTTGAGCTTGACCAGCATCTTGGTGAAGGGTTGGTTGTCGGACAGGCTTTCCTTCGGTTCCAGATCGGCAAAGCGCGGATCGCTGCGCAGCCATGCAAGGAATGCATCGATCTGCTCGCGCAGGCCGGCGAGGAAGAGGTTGATGCCTTCCGGGCTGAGCAGGATCGTGCCCTTGAGCTGCAGTTCCTCGCACTTCTCGCGGAACAGCGGGCGCTTTTCAACGGTGTCGTCGAAGGTGACGAATTTGTAGGCGGAGATGTTGACGTAGCGGGTGGATTGCATCGGATGTCGGTATGGAAGCGTTCCCTCCCCCTGTCAGGGGGAGGGTTAGGGAGGGGGTGCGAAGCTCATTGGGGCAGCGCCGCCTGTTGGGGCTCTGTACCCCCATCCCAACCTTCCCCTGGGAGGGGGAAGGGGTTTGTTCTTGGTACGCCGGTGTGAGTCGCTGCTACCGGCATGGTTCGGCGCAATTATATGCGCCTGCCACGCTAATCGAAGGTTTCGGCGCCCGCGAACGACACCCCGGCCGCGTCCTTGGCGGACAGGGTCGGGATACCGGCGAACGGCCAGTCGATCGCGAGATCCGGGTCGTTCCAGGCGATGCAGCGCTCGTGCTCCTGCGCCCAGTAGTCGGTGGTCTTGTACAGCACCTCGGCCTGTTCTGAGAGCGTGACGAAGCCGTGCGCGAAGCCTTCGGGAATCCAGATCTGATGCCGGTTCTCCGCGCTGAGCACGGCGCCGACCCATTTTCCGAAGGTCGGCGACGCGCGGCGCAGGTCGACCGCGACGTCGAAGATCTCGCCATGGATCACGCGCACCAGCTTTCCCTGCGGCTGGCGGATCTGGTAGTGCAGGCCGCGCAGCACCTTGCGCAGCGAGCGCGACTGGTTGTCCTGCACGAACTGCACGGAACGGCCCAGCGCTTCCTCGAAGCGGCGCTGGTTGTAGCTTTCGAAGAAATGGCCGCGCGCATCGCCGAACACCTTCGGCTCGATCAGCAGCACGTCAGGGATCGCAAGCGGGGTGGTTTGCATCAGAACACCTTGTCGTCGAGCAGGCGCAGCAGATACTGGCCGTAGCGGTTGTTGGCCATGCGGCGCGCGAGCGTCTCGAGGTCGGCCGCGGCTATCCACTTCTGGCGGTAGGCGATTTCCTCGGGGCAGGACACTTTCAGGCCTTGGCGGTTTTCCAGCGTCGCAATGAACTGGCTGGCTTCGAGCAGCGATTCGTGCGTGCCGGTATCGAGCCAGGCGTAGCCGCGGCCGATGATTTCCACATGCAGTTTCGCGCGCTCGAGGTAGATCCGGTTCAGGTCGGTGATCTCGAGTTCGCCGCGTGCGGACGGCTTGAGCGTGCGCGCGAGTTCGACGACTTCGTTGTCGTAGAAATAAAGTCCGGTCACGGCATAGCGCGATTTCGGCTGTGCCGGTTTTTCCTCGAGGCTGACCGCCATGCCGTTGGCGTCGAAGCCGACCACGCCATAGCGCTGCGGGTCGTCGACGTGGTAGGCGAACACGGTGGCGCCGTCGGCGCGTGCATTGGCGGAAGAGAGCACCGCGGGCAGGTCGTGGCCATGGAAGATGTTGTCGCCGAGGATGAGCGCGGCCGGGCTGTCGCCAAGGAATTCGGCGCCGAGCACGAAGGCCTGGGCGATGCCGTCCGGCGAAGGCTGCACCGCGTACTGCAGGCGCATGCCCCATTGCGCGCCGTCGCCGAGCAGCTGTTCGAAGCGCGGCACATCCTGCGGCGTGGAGATGATCAGCACATCGCGTATCCCGGCCAGCATCAGCGTGCTGAGCGGGTAGTAGATCATCGGCTTGTCGAACACCGGCAGTAGCTGCTTGGAGATCGCCAGCGTGGCCGGGTGCAGGCGGGTGCCGCTGCCGCCGGCCAGGATGATGCCTTTGCGCGTCATGGTTTTCCTCGTTCGGCGAGTTCGGCGACCAGCCTGGCGACGTGGTGGCGCCAGTCGGGAAGCTGGAGCTGGAACGCCTGTTGCAGGCGCGTGGTGTCGAGCATCGAATTGCGCGGACGGCGCGCCGGCGTCGGGTAGTCCGCCGCCGGAATCGGCAGCAGACTGTCGGGCGCGACGCGTACCGGCATGCCGCGTTCGCGCGCCTGCTCGAGCACGTACTGCGCATAGCCGTGCCAGCTGGTGGTGCCGGCGGCGGCGAGATGATAGGTGCCGGCGAGCGCGGCGGGGTCGTCCTGTGCCAGCAGCCGGTGCACGGCCAGCGCGGTCACGTCGGCGATCAGCTCGGCGCTGGTGGGCGCGCCGAACTGGTCGCACACGACCTTCAGTTCCTCGCGCTCGGTCGCCAGGCGCAGCATGGTCTTCGCGAAATTGCCGCCGCGCGCCGCATGCACCCAGCAGGTGCGGAAAATCAGATGGCGCGGGCAGTGCGCGCGGATCAGGTTCTCGCCTTCGAGCTTGCTGCGGCCGTAGACCGAGAGCGGGTTGACGGCATCGGTTTCGGTATAGGGCGCGGACTGTTCGCCGTCGAACACGTAGTCGGTCGAATAGTGGACCAGCCATGCGCCGGCGCGGGCCGCCTCGGCGGCGATCACGCCCGCGGCTTCGGCATTGATCCGGAATGCGGTGTGCGCGTCGGTTTCGGCCTTGTCGACGGCGGTGTAGGCCGCCGCGTTCACGATCAAGTCAGGCGCCTGTGCGCGGATGAAATCGGCCACGCGTTCCGGTTCGCCCAGGTCCGCCTGGGCGCGACCGGCTGCTACCAGCGTGCCCAGCGGCGCCAGCGCGCGCTGCAGCTCCCAGCCGACCTGGCCGTCCTTTCCGAGCAGGAGGATCTTCACAGGCCGTACTGCCTTTCCGTCCACTCGCGATAGGCGCCGGAGGTGGCGCGCTCCACCCAGTGTCCGTTGTCGAGGAACCATTGCACCGTGCGGCGGATGCCGGTCTCGAAACTTTCGCTTGGGCGCCAGCCGAGTTCGCGTTCGATCTTCGACGTGTCGATCGCGTATCGGCGGTCGTGGCCGGGGCGGTCCTGCACGAAGCGGATCTGCGCGCGGTAGCTCTCGCCGTCCTCGCGCGGGCGGATTTCGTCGAGGATGGCGCAGATGGTTTCCACCACTTCCAGATTGGTCTTTTCGCTGTGCCCGCCGACGTTATAGGTCTCGCCCGGCGCGCCCGCTTGCAGCACGCGGCGGATCGCGTTGCAGTGATCGCCGACATAGAGCCAGTCGCGCACCTGCTTGCCGTCGCCGTAGATCGGCAGCGGCTTGCCGGCCAGCGCATTGTGGATCACCAGCGGGATCAGCTTTTCAGGGAAGTGGAAAGGGCCGTAGTTGTTCGAGCAGTTCGTCGTCAGGACCGGCAAGCCGTAGGTGTGGTGCCAGGCGCGCACCAAGTGATCGGCGCCGGCCTTGCTTGCGGAGTAGGGGCTGTTGGGCTGGTACTGATGACGCTCGCTGAAGGCCGGCTCGTTCGGCTCGAGCGAGCCGAACACTTCGTCGGTGGAAACGTGCAGGAAGCGGAACGCGGCGCGCGCGGCGTCGTCGAGATCGCGCCAGTAGGTGCGGACCGATTCCAGCAGGCGAAAGGTGCCGACGACATTGGTTTCGATGAAGGCGGCCGGCGAGTCGATCGAGCGGTCCACATGGCTTTCGGCGGCGAAATTGAGCACCGCGCGCGGGCGATGCTGGTTCAGCAATTCGAGCACCAGCGCGGAATCGCCGATGTCGCCGCGCACGAAGATGTGTCGCGGGTCGTGCTCGAGGCTTGCAAGATTGTCCAGGTTGCCGGCGTAGGAGAGCTTGTCGAGGTTGACGACCGGTTCATCCGAGCCGGCCAGCCAGTCGAGGACGAAATTCGAGCCGATGAATCCGGCGCCGCCGGTAACGAGTAGGGTCATGAGGCAGTTGCTGGGTTGTTCTTTGCGCGGGTCGGGCCGCGTGGGTGGCAGGGGCACATTATACGAGGCGGGGAG
>DATLGF010000499.1:0-6388 GCA_035540575.1 Noviherbaspirillum sp. | reverse complement strand
CTCGAGATCTTCGCGATCTGGAAGGGCGGGATGTCCTTCCATGGCGGCTTCATCGGCGTGCTCGTCGGGATGTGGCTATGGGCGCGGCGTGCCGGCAGGACCACGATCGAAGTCTATGATTTCATCGCACCGCTGGTTCCGCTCGGCTACACAGCGGGACGCATCGGCAATTTCATCAATGCCGAACTGCCCGGCCGACCGGCCGATCCTTCGCTGCCCTGGGCGATGGTCTGGCCGAATGTGGACAGCATTCCGCGTCATCCGTCGCCGATCTACCAGGCGCTGGTGGATGGTCTGCTGGTCTTTGTGATCGTATGGATCTACGCGCGCAAGGCGCGGCCGCCGCTTGCAGTGGGAGCGATGTTCGTCGGCCTGTACGGCGCCGCGCGCTTCTTCACCGAATACTTCCGCACGCCCGACTATGAGGTGCAGTTCGCGGGCCTCACGATTTCCGCCGGCCAGATGCTGTCGCTGCCGATGATCGCATTCGGGATCCTCGTGATGCTGTATCACGCGCGCCGCCGCACCGCCTGAGCATGTCCTCAGTAAATGTGGAAGTCCGGGGCGCGATCGCGTATGTGACGCTGTCCAATCCGGGCAAGCTCAATGCGCTTTCGGCGAACATGTGGCGCGATCTCGCCAGCGCCTTCAAGCGCCTTGCCGAAGACGCGCCGCTGCGCTGCATCGTCGTGCGCGGCGCCGACGGGAACTTCGCCGCCGGCGCCGATATCGAGGAGTTCGAACAGCTGCGCCGCACCCCCGAAGACGGCATCCGCTACCACACGGAACTGGTCGGCGGGGCACTGGAGGCGATCGCATCCTGTCCGCATCCGACGGTGGCGGCCATCGAGGGCGCCTGCGTGGGCGGCGGACTGGAAATCGCCTGCGCCTGCGACCTGCGCATCGCTGCGCCCTCGGCGCGCTTCGGGATTCCGATCAACCGCTTGGGGTTCGCGCTCGCGCCGCTGGAATTGCAGGGCCTGCTCGCACTGGCGGGGCCCGCCGTCGCGCGCGAAATGCTGCTCGAAGGCCGCGTGTTCGATGCGGAAGAGGCCAAGGAGAAGGGCCTGCTGCACCGGATCGCCGATGACGTGCATGCGGAAGCCGATGCGACAGCGCAACGGATTGCGCATGGCGCGCCCCTCGCGGCCCGCGCGAACAAGGCGCTGATCCGGCGCCTGACCGCATCCGCGGCCCCGCTCTCCGAACGTGAACTGCAGGATGCATTCGCCTGCCTGTCGAGCGACGATTACCATGAAGGCGTGCAAGCCTTCCTCGAAAAACGCCCTCCCCGCTTCACCGGCCGCTGACATGAACGCCAATCTCTACGACCTCTTCGCATCCCGCTTCCCCGCCGACCGCAACACCTGCTGCATCGAAACCCACGACGGCCTGTACTACTCGTGGAACGATCTCGACCGGGCCAGTGCGAAGCTTGCGAACCTCTTGGCCGGGCTGAAGCTGCCGCCCGATGCGCGCGTCGCCGTGCAGGTTGAAAAGTCGCCGGAAGCGCTGCTGCTGTATCTGGCCACGCTGCGCGCCGGCCTGGTCTACCTGCCGCTCAATACCGCGTATCGCGCCGCCGAGATCGAATATTTCATCGACAATGCCGAGCCTGCTGTGGTCGTGTGTTCACCGCAGAACTTCGGCTGGGTGTCGCAGCTTGCGTTCAAGGCCGGCGTCAAGCATGTGTTTACCCTCGGCGAAGACCGCCAGGGCAGCCTGCTCACCCGCGCCGCGCTGCAGTCGAGCCGTTTCGAGACGGTTGCGCGCAAGCCGGACGACCTCGCCGCAATCCTGTACACCTCCGGCACCACCGGGCGCAGCAAGGGTGCGATGCTCACGCATGAAAACCTCGCGTCGAACGCGCGCGTGCTGCACGATTACTGGAGATGGCAGGATGGCGACGTGCTGCTGCATGCACTGCCGCTGTTTCATGTCCACGGCCTGTTCGTCGCCTCGCACGGCGCGCTCTTCAACGGCAGCAAGATGATCTTCCTGCCGAAATTCGACAGCGCCGAGGTGCTGCGCCAGCTGCCGCGCGCGACCGTCTTCATGGGCGTGCCGACCTACTACGTGCGCCTCCTCGCCGACCCCGCATTCACGCGCGAGGCCTGCGCGAACATGCGCCTGTTCGTCTCCGGATCGGCGCCGCTGCTGACCGAGACGTTCAATACCTTCCGTGAACGCAGCGGCCATACAATCCTCGAGCGCTACGGGATGAGCGAGACCACGATGCTGGTCTCGAATCCCTATGACGGCGAACGGCGTGCGGGGACGGTCGGCTTTCCATTGCCGGGCGTGGAGGTGCGCGTCGTCGACGGCGAGGGCCGCCCCTGCCGGCAAGGCGAGATCGGCGACATCCAGGTGCGCGGGCCGAACGTGTTCAAGGGCTACTGGCGCATGCCGGAGAAGACCGCAGAAGAATTCACCGCCGACGGTTTCTTCAAGACCGGCGACGTCGGACGTTTCGATGCGGATGACTATCTTTCCATCGTCGGCCGCAGCAAGGACCTGATCATCTCCGGCGGCTACAACGTCTATCCGAAGGAAATCGAATCGGTGATCGACGAGATGGATGGTGTGGTGGAGTCGGCGGTGGTCGGCGTTCCGCATCCGGATTTCGGCGAAGCGGTCACCGCGGTCATCGTGCCGAAGCCAAGCGCCGCGCGCGACGAGGCCGGCGTGATTGCCTACCTGAAGGCGCGGATTGCGAACTTCAAGGTGCCCAAGCGCGTGCACTTCGTCGACGAACTGCCGCGCAACACGATGGGCAAGGTGCAGAAGAATCTGCTTCGGGAGCGCTTCGGGATGGGATGATCCCGAAGCGGCATGAGGTAACGCCCGATTACTGCAGGCCCTTGTACAGCATGTAGGCCGCCAGCGCGTACAGCAGCACCGCAAATACCTTCTTCAGCGTCTTCACCGGCAATGCATGCGCGGTCTTCGCGCCCAGCGGCGCCGTCGCCACGCTCGCCAGTGCGATCACGACCAGCGCCGGCAGATAGATGAAGCCGAGCGCGCCGGCAGGCAGGTCCGGCACCGACCAGCCGTTGTAGATGTAGGAGAGCGTGCCCGCCAGCGCGATCGGGAAGCCGAGCGCCGCGCTGGTGGCGACCGCGTTATGAATCTTCACGTTGCACCAGGTCATGAACGGTACGGACACGAAACCGCCGCCCGCCCCGACGATCCCCGACAGCACGCCGATGACGCCGCCGGCCGCGAACATCCCCGGTGCCTTCGGCAATTCGCGCGTGGGCGCCGGCTTGCGGTCGAGGAGCATCTGTGTGCCGGAGAAGGCGACGAACAGCGCGAAGAACAGCGCCAGCATCGAGGCGTTCATCTGCGCGGCCAGCCAGGGGCCGATCCAGGCGCCGATCAGGATGCCGGGCGCGAGCAGCTTCGCCACCGGCCACAGCACCGCGCCGCGCTTGTGATGCGCGCGCACCGAAGACAGCGAGGTGAACATGATGGTCGCCAGCGAGGTCGCGATCGCCATGTGGACGATGTGCTCGCTCGCGAAACCGCGCGCGGTGAGCAGCATCGTCATGAACGGCACCAGCAGCATGCCGCCGCCGATGCCCAGCAGGCCTGCGGCAAAACCGACCGCCGCGCCGAGCGCGAGCAGCATCGCGACAAGATAAAGATCCATGAAATGCCTTCAGGAAATTATTTGAGGAGGCCGATGATACACCTCCACTCCGCAGGCGTGACGCGGGTGATCGAAAGCCGGTTGCCGCGCCTGAGCACCTGCATCTCGGCGAGTTCCGGCACTTCGCGCAGTTCCGGCAGACTCAGCAGGCGGGTCTTGCGCAGCGCGCGCACGTCGACCAGCACCCAGCGTGGTTGTTCCGGCGTCGACTTCGGATCGTAGTACTTGCTGCGCGAGTCGAACTGGGTCGGGTCGGGATATGGCGCGCTCGCGACTTCGGCGATGCCTGCGATGCCGGGCTCGGCGCAGCTCGAGTGGTAGAACAGCACGCCGTCGCCGACCTGCATCGCGTCGCGCATGAAATTGCGCGCCTGGTAGTTGCGCACGCCGGTCCAGGGCACGATGCGGTTCGGCGCGTCCAGCGCGTCGTCGATGCTGACTTCGTCGGGTTCGGATTTCATCAGCCAGTACTGCATCGTCGTATCCCTCCTGCGAAAGCCGCGCGCACAAAAAAGAGCGGCTGCATCTTCATGCAGCCGCTCGTGTGTTCAGCCCCGCCTGTGCCGTCCTTGCCGGCATCCCGAACCTTACGGTTCAAGGTGGTCACAGTAGTTCAATTTCGGGTTCATCGGACTAGCGACGAAACTCGCCCATCAAACAGATTCCGCAACCTATGCACGTGAATGGTTCAAGGAATATATGGCAATCGCGAACACGGCAGGAGCCCTAAGTGTACCCCAATCGAAAGGGCTGTCAAAGCATTTCGCCGGTCGTCAGAACAGATTTTCCTGGGACGTGAGAGCCGCGTCGATCACTTCATGCATCGCCGAAATTTTCTGCTTGATTTCGGCGAGCGCCATGCCGGCGAAGGGCCCATCCTGCGACTTCGTCGCCAGCAGTTCGGCCGCGATGCCGAGCGCCGCCATCACGGCGATGCGGTCGTTCCCCTTGATCTTGCCGGCGTCGCGGATCGCGCACATGCGCTCGTCCAGATACTGCACGGCCTGGCGCAGCGCCGCCTCCTCGCCCTCGCGGCAGGCGAGCTTGTAGGCGGTGCCCATGATGGAGACGTCGATCTGGATCATACGGCCTCCTCGTTGGCTTCATCCGACTTCGGCAGCTTCTCCAGCAGCGCCGCGACCCGCTGGTAAGCCTCGTCGATGCGGCGCGACAGGTCGGCGTTCTCGGCGCTCTTGGTCGCGAGCGACAGGCGCAGGTCGGCGTTCTCCCGGCGCAGCGACTGCGTGAGTTCGGCCAGTTGCATGACCTTTTCGGAAAGCTGTTGGAAGTCGGAAATCATGTCATCCGTGACTGATGGGCGTCGCCGGCAATTTTACGCCATCGGATCAATCACTCGGGCAACATTCCTCAGGTCATCTCGCCGACTGTTGCGCGAGAGCTTGCGCAGGTGCACGCGAGTCAATAGAATCTCTGCCCATGGGGCGGTAGCTCAGCTGGGAGAGCGTCGCGTTCGCAATGCGAAGGTCGGGAGTTCGATCCTCCTCCGCTCCACCAATGAACCCTTCATCGCCGCGTGCTTGTCAGTGGAAAGCGCGTGCCGCGCCCTCCCCCTGACTCAGCGATATTCTTCCCGCCTTCCGCTACCGCTCAGTCGAGACGGATCTTGCGCTTCTTGCCGAGATCGGTCCACTTCTCGATCTCCGCCTTGCGGAAGCGGTCCAGTTCTTCCGGGGTCGAACCGATCACTTCCATGCCGATTCCCTCGAGGCGGGCGGCAACTTCCGGGTCTTTCAGCACCGCGCTGAATTCGTTCGCCAGGCGATCGATGATCGGACGCGGGGTGCCGGCCGGCGCAAACACCGCGTTCCATTCGTACATCACGTAGCCCGGCGGGCCGGCTTCGGTGGCCGTGGGCACCTCGGGAAGCGCGGCGATGCGCTGCGGGGCCGCGACGGCGATCGGACGCAGCTTTCCGCTCTTCACGTGCGACATCGCCGATCCCGCGCTGGCGAACAGCAGCGGGACCTGGCCCGCCATCACGTCGATCATCGCCGGGCCGCCGCCCTTGTACGGGACGTGCAGCATCTCGGTGCCCGCCATCATGTTGAACAGTTCGCCGGCGAGGTGGGGCGAGGAGCCGTTGCCCGCGGATGCGTATTCGATTGCGCCCGGCTTGGCCTTGGCCTGGGCGATCAGTTCCTGCACCGTTTTTGCCGGAAAGCCGGGCGTAGCCACGATCAGGTTGGGCACCCGGGCAAGCAGCGAGACCGGCGCGAAATCCTTCACCGTATCGAACGGCATGCGGCCGCGCAGCGCGACATTCTGCGAATGATTGGAAGCGTCCAGCATCAGCGTGTAGCCGTCCGGCGCGCTCTTGGCGACGACGCTGCCGCCGATGATGCCGCCAGCGCCGCCGCGGTTGTCGACGATGACCGGCTGGCCGAGGCGGGCCGACAGCTTGGGCGCGATGATGCGCGCGACCGTATCGACGGTTCCGCCCGGCGGATAGGTGACGATGAAGGTGATCGGCTTGACCGGATAGTTCTGGGCGTGGGCGGCGGCGCCGGCGGCCAGGGCAGCCGCAAGCAGCGCGGACTTTGCGAAAGTGCTGAGCTTCATCTGTATCTCCATTGTGCCGGTTCAGCCGGCTGTCTTCAAAATTTGAAAAACGAGGCAGGCGTATCGCAGAGCACGATGCGCCGCGTTGCTTCGTCGTCTATCCAGCTGTCCAGGGCCGTTCTGGTCGACTGGTAGTCGACCAGGTGCCGATGCTGG
>DATLGF010000498.1:0-5643 GCA_035540575.1 Noviherbaspirillum sp. | reverse complement strand
CCGCGCTGGCGTACATGTCGAGCAGCAGGCGGCGGGGATCGATCGGGCTGGTCATGAATTCCTCGTCTGGTTGGAGGGGCGCGCCGAGCCGGGCGTGGCGGCGATGCGGGCCCTCGAATTTACACCAGTCACCATAATTATCCGAATGGTGAATTAACAATCGAAAAATTGGCGAGAGTTGCGCGAAAACGGACCCTTGACGCATCGATGTGCATATCCTAGCATCTGTTTATTCACCAAACGGTGAATAAAGAATTGACGAGCAACAGCGATCCACAGCAGCACCTAGCCGCATTCTTCCAATACAAGATGAGGAGACATCGATGAAATCCGTCCGGACTCTGGGTCTGGGCCTGATCGTGGGCCTGGCCAGTTTTTCAGCCGTTGCGCAGAACGCCTATCCGAGCAAGCCGATCCGCGTGATCGTGCCGTTTACCGCAGGCAGCACAACCGACCTTGTCGCGCGTGTAGTCACGGAAAAGCTCAGCACCAGCATGGGCCAGCCGGTGATCGTGGAAAACCGCGGCGGGGCAGGCGGCACCATCGGCGCCGCCCAGGTTGCCCAGGCCGCGCCGGACGGCTACACGGTACTGATTCACTCCGCCTCGCACACGGTCAGCCCGTCGACCTACTCGAAGCTCACCTACGACGCGATCGGCGATTTCGCCGGCGTGACCCCGCTGGCGACGCTGCCGAACGTGCTGGTGGTCGCGCCGAGCAAGAACATGCGCTCGCTGAAGGACCTGCTCGACCATGCGAAGGCCAATCCCGGCAAGATGAACTTCGCTTCGGCCGGACAGGGCAGCGCCACCCATCTGAACGCCGAGAAGTTCCGTACCCAGGCGAAGATCGACGCGGTGCACATTCCGTTCAAGGGCTCGCCGGAAGCGGTGACCGAAGTGATGACCGGCCGCGTCGACTATTACTTCTCGCCGGTCGCGCCGGTGCTGCCCTTCCTCAGCGACGGCCGGCTGGTGCCGCTTGCGGTCGGATCGCCGAACCGTGCCGCCTTGCTGCCGAACGTGCCGACCACCAGCGAGGCCGGCGTGCCGGGCTCGGAATTCAACTTCTGGATCGGCATGATGGTTCCCGCCAAGACCCCGCGTGACATCGTCAGCAAGCTCAACGCGGAAGTAAAGAAGGCGCTCGCTTCGCCCGACGTGCAGGAGCGCCTCGCCAAGCTCGGCGCCGAAGGCTGGCACCTGTCGCCCGAGCAGTGGGACCAGTACCTGAAGGACGACGTGCGCACCAACGCGCAGATCGTCAAGGCTGCCGGCATCGAGCCGCAATAACACCCGACAAAAGACAACCCCAGGAAAAGCAACATGAGCACACAACGACTCGGCCTCATCATGCACGGCGTGACCGGGCGCATGGGCATGAACCAGCACCTGATCCGCTCGATCGTGGCGATCCGCAACCAGGGCGGCGTCACGCTCTCGGACGGCAGCAAGGTGATGCCCGACCCGATCCTGATCGGCCGCAATGCCGAGAAGATCGAGGCACTGGCGCGCGCCCATGGCATCTCGCGCTGGGGCACGAACCTGGACGAAGCGCTCGCCAACAAGGGCGACACGGTCTTCTTCGACGCCGGCACCACCCAGATGCGTCCGACGCTGCTCGCGCAGGCGATTCGCGCCGGCAAGCACGTCTACTGCGAAAAGCCGATCGCGACCAACCTGAACGAGGCGGTGGAAATCTGCCGCCTCGCGCAGAAATCGGGCCTCAAGCACGGCGCGGTGCAGGACAAGCTGTTCCTGCCCGGCCTGCGCAAGCTCGACATGCTGCGCCGCTCGGGCTTCTTCGGCCGCATGCTGGCGGTGCGCATCGAGTTCGGCTACTGGGTGTTCGAAGGCGATCTGCAGCCGATCCAGCGCCCGTCGTGGAATTACCGCAAGGAAGACGGCGGCGGCATGATCCTCGACATGATGTGCCACTGGCGCTATGTGCTGGACAACCTGTTCGGCGAGGTGCAGTCGGTGTCCTGCCTGGGGGCGACCCACATCCCGAAGCGCTGGGACGAATCCGGCAGGCCGTATGAAGCCACCGCTGACGACGCCGCCTATGCGACGCTGGAGCTGAAGGGTCACAACGGCGAGCACGTGATCGCCCAGGTCAACAGCTCCTGGGCCACCCGCGTCAAGCGCGACGACCTGGTCACCTTCCACGTCGACGGCACCCACGGTTCGGCCCAGGCCACGCTCACGCAGTGCTTCAGCCAGTCCCGGGTGAATACCCCGCGCCCGGTCTGGAATCCGGACCAGAAGCAGACGATGAACTTCCCCGCCCAGTGGCAGGAAGTGCCGGACACCCAGGTCTACGACAACGGCTTCAAGGTGCAGTGGGAGGACTTCATCCGCCACGTGGTGGAAGACGCGCCCTACCGCTACACGCTGCCGGAAGGCGCGAAGGGCGTGCAGCTGGTCGAGGACGCGCTGCAGAGTTGGCAGGAGCGCCGCTGGGTCGACGTCAAACCGCTGCCGCTCTGAGGTCGCCATGAGCCTGACACTGCGCCTGCCCGCTGCCGATGGCAGCCTGCAACCCTACACGCTGTCCGGCCGCGCGGCGATCGCGCCGCCGGCCGCGCCCGCGTTCAACCGCATTGCGTATTCAGCTGCGCACGTGGTCGCCGACCCGACCGCGGCCGTCGACCCCTGGCTCGCCGCGGCGATTGACTGGGACGCGACCATCGCCTACCGACGCCGCCTGTGGAGCATGGGCCTCGGCGTGGCCGAGGCGATGGACACGGCCCAGCGCGGCATGGGCCTGGACTGGAGCACATCGCTGGAACTGATCCGCCGCTCGCTCGACGCCGCCCGCGACTTCCCGAACGCCATCGTTGCGTCGGGCTGCGGGACCGACCACCTCGCGCCGGAAGCGGCGCAAAGCGTGGACGACGTGATCCGCGCCTATGAACAGCAGATGGAAGCGATCGAAGCGCTCGGCGGCCGGCTGATCCTGATGGCCAGCCGCGCGCTTGCCCGCGTGGCCCGGGGACCGGCCGACTACGAGCGCGTGTACGGCCATCTGCTGCAACAGGCGAAGCAGCCGGTGATCCTGCACTGGCTCGGCGACATGTTCGATCCGGCGCTCGCCGGCTACTGGGGCACGAAGGACCTGGATGCGGCAATGGATGTCGCGCTGGGCATCATCGAAGCGAACGCGGCCAAGGTGGACGGCATCAAGATCTCCCTGCTCGACAAGGACAAGGAAATCGCGATGCGCCGCCGTCTTCCGGCCGGCGTGCGCATGTACACCGGCGACGATTTCAACTATGCCGAGCTGATTGCAGGAGACGGCGAGGGCAAGCAGCCGAACCATCGCCAGAGCGACGCGCTGCTCGGCATCTTCGATGCGATCGCGCCCGCTGCCAGTGCGGCACTGTCGGCGCTCGCAGCGGGCAACGAGGCGCGCTTCCACGAGATCCTCGCGCCGACCGTGCCGCTGTCGCGCCACATCTTCCGCGCGCCGACCCGCTTCTACAAGACCGGCGTGGTGTTCATGGCATGGATCAACGGCCACCAGGACCATTTCGTGATGGTCGGCGGCCAGCAGAGCACGCGCTCGCTGCCGCACTTCGCCGAACTGCTGCGGCTGGCCGATGCGGCAGGCTTGATCGAACAGCCGGAACTGGCGGCGTGGCGGATGCGCAGCCTGCTTGCGATGCATGGCATCGAGGGCTGACCGGATCGGAGCACCCTACGGACCGTTCCCTCCCCCTTTCAGGGAGAGGGCTAGGGGCGCCCGGCGTAGGGTGGGGGTGCGGAGCCCGCATTAAGGCAGACGCCGATTCGAGCTCCGCACCCCCTACCCAACCTTCCCCCTGAAAGGGGGGAAGGGGCTGTCCGCAGTGGACGATGCAGCCGTCGCAGCGATTCATTCAGAAATGCCAAGTTGCGACGCCCCGGCACCCCCATCACCCAACCAAAACACCCATGAGAGACTTCACCCCCGACCACCGCTGGCTGTCGATCAACACCGCCACCGTGCGCGCCCAGTGGAAGCTGGACCGCATCATCGAAGAATGCGCGCAGCGTGGCATCCGTGCGATCTCGCCGTGGCGCGACCAGGTCGCCGAGATCGGCCTGGACAAGATCAGCGCGATGGTGCGCGACGCCGGGCTGGAGCTGTCCGGCTACTGTCGCGGCGGCATGTTCCCTGCATCCACGCAGCAAGGCCGCCAGCGCGCGCTCGACGACAACCGCCGCGCGGTCGACGAGGCGCGAGAGCTGAACGCGGCCTGCTTGGTGCTGGTCGTCGGCGGCCTCCCCGGCGGCTTGGCCGGCAAGCCCGAACACAAGGACATCGCCGCCGCCCGCAACGATGTGCGCGACGGCATCGCCGCGACCCTCGACTATGCGCGCACGGTCGGGATGCCGCTGGCGATCGAGCCGCTGCACCCGATGTATGCGGGCGACCGCGCCTGCGTAAACACGATGGAGCAGGCGCTCGATCTGTGCGATCTGCTCGACCCGCAGCGCAGCGGCGGCCTCGGCGTGGCGCTCGACGTCTACCACGTCTGGTGGGATCCGAAACTCGAAGACCAGATCCGCCGCGCCGGTCGCGAACGCCTGCTTGCCTTCCATGTCTGCGACTGGCTTTTGCCCACGCGCGACCTGCTCAACGACCGCGGCATGATGGGCGACGGCGTGATCGACATCCCGAAGATCCGCGGCTGGGTCGAGGCGCAGGGCTTTGCCGGCTACAGCGAAGTGGAAATCTTTTCGACGGAGAACTGGTGGAAGCGCGACGGCGGCGAAGTGCTCGACACCTGCATCGCGCGCCACCGCAGCGTGGTCTAGGTTCCTGCATCAACGCCCGAAAACCGACTTTCCTGCCTTGCACCCGCCCCGATTTCCATTAACATCCGACCTTCCCCCGCAATCCAGGCCATGCGCATGACCAGCAAGGAACAGGAACCCGATGTCGAAACCGGTGTGGTCGGCCGCAACCCTGCCCGCACGCGCCAGGCCATCATCGACGCGGCCACCGAAGAGTTCGCGACCCTCGGCCTGGGCGGCGCCCGCATCGATTCGATCGCCGCGCGCGCCGGCCTGAACAAGCGCCTGCTCTACTACTACTTCGGCAACAAGGACGCGCTGTTCCTGGCCGTGCTCGAGCGCGCCTACGAAAACATTCGCAATGCCGAGCGCGCGCTGCAGCTCGATGAACTCGACCCGGTTGAAGCGATCCGCCAACTGGTGTCGTTCACCTGGCGCTACTACATTGCCCACCCTGAATTCCTTACCCTGCTCAACAGCGAAAACCTGCACCAGGCCGCGCACCTGAAGACGTCCGAGCGCATCCAGGAGATGAACTCGCCGCTGATCGAAACACTGGACCGCATCCTCGAAAAGGGCAGGGCGAGCGGATTGTTCCGCGCCGGCGTCGACCCGCTGCAGCTCTACATCTCGATCGCCGGGCTGTCGTTTTTCTACCTGTCCAACCGTCACACGCTGTCCACCGTGTTCGGCCGCGACCTGCGCCATCCAAAGGCCGAGGCCGAGCGCCTGTCGCACATGACCGATCTCGTGCTCGGCTACCTGCTGCGCTGAGCGGCCAGTGCGCACGGCCAGGCGATCGGGCCAGGCGATCGGGCCAGGCGTGGCACGCTGCCTGAATCACTTGCCTCCCGTTTATTCC
>DATLGF010000497.1:0-17804 GCA_035540575.1 Noviherbaspirillum sp. | reverse complement strand
GTATAGAAGACCGAAAAATGGGTGCCGAGAATCTCGTGCGCCTGATAGCCCTTGAAGCGCTGCGCACCGGCATTCCAGCTGCTGACGATCCCCTGGGAATCCAGCAGGTAGATCGCGTAGTCCCTGACGTTGGCAATCAGGAGGCTGAAGCGCTTGGCGTCACTGACGTCTCCAAGCGCGGATGAGATGATCGTGCTCATGTAGGGATTGGCCTTGACGGAACGGCCGAAACACCGCCCCGGACAATGCTCCGTAGCGGCGCGGCGCGCGTCTCGAAGGTAAAACGATAGCAGGAATACGCCGGGCGGACATGCGCTGCTGCATGCCCGCTCGGTTCGCGCACTTGGTCTAGTATGCGCGGCGCGGCTTCACGGAACCGCGCCGATTCTCAAAAGTTTGCCCTCGCGCAAAGCTTGATCACGGGAAATAACCCCCTGCAGTCGCCATGCCTCTGAACGGTTCGATCGTCCGTCATTCGGGGAAGTGAAACACGCGCAGCGTGAAGCCGGGATCTGCGATCAGCATCGCGAGCGGGCCGGCCTGGCGCAGCACCTCATGCTGCGGTCGACCCTGAGCGGCGTCTCCCGCGAGTCGCGTCAACCGCGCGAGCGTCGCGGACTTGGCCGCGCCGCCCGTCCAGAGGTAACCCGTCCGCTGCCCCGCCAGCGCATGCAGCGACAGCCCTACCCGCGCATGCGGGGCTGCCCCCGGCTGCAGCGGCACATAGCGGTCCCGGCTCTCGCTCGCCACCTTCCAGTGCGGCGAGTCGGGGAACAGCGAGGCCGTATGCCCGTCGGTGCCCATGCCGAGGACGACCGCATCCGCTGCGGCGAGGTCGGCATTCGCGTTGGCGCGCTGCGCCGCGTGCACGGCAAGCTGCCATGGGTCGCGTTGCGCCTGGGGATCGCCGGCGTGGACCAGCGGAATGAAGCGGGCCGCGGACGCGAACCCTGTCAGCAGGTGTTGCGCAACCAGAGCGGCGTTGGAGTCGGGATGGTCCGGCGCGACCGCGCGCTCGTCGACCAGCGAGACATCGATGCGCTCCCAGGGCAGCGGCTGCGCGCGCAGCGCGGCAAAGAAAGGCAGCGGGCTGCGACCGCCGGACACGAGCAGCAACGCGCGCGGCTTGCGCTCCAATGCGGCCTGCAGGTCTGACGCGACCGCCCCGGCCAGCGCCTCCGCCGCGGCGTCTTCGCTCGCAATATCCGTCAATTCCAACATCAATGCTCCTCATGCCGGCCGAACCGGCGGCAGATACGGCGTCGAGGCGGCCGCTATGCCTCGAAGCGCAGGAAGTGTGCGCAGTCGAAATGGCCCGGATCCCAGACCGCGCCGGTCAGCTTGTCAGGATACAGGTAGACGTAGGCCTGCGCCTCGAACCGAGCGCCGTCCTCGAGCACGACCGACACTGCAACACGCGCGTACTCGCCGCCCTCGAAACGGTCGAGCGCCGCCAGATCCTCTGCGGCAACGTCCAGATACAGACGGCCATCCACCTGCGCGCTGTCATCGGCCGCGATGCCCGGATAGCTGACTCCGCGGATCGCCGAACGCCGATAACCGGGAAGCCGGGCGGGTACGCTCGCATGGCTGCCGGGCACGACGCGCTGCCAGACCTCGGAAAACATCAGGGAGCCGTAGGTAAAGATGTGCATGGATTCCGAGCCTGTGCGCAGACCCTCGCGATAGCAAGATGCCTGCCATTTTCGCAAGACACGTCCCGGTTCGCGAGATAAGCGCTGAAGCAGTCAGCGAACTTTTCATTGCCGCACAGTCAAATGGAGCAGCAGCCCCCCTTCAACCCCGATATTGACGACGGCCCGGCCCAGGGCCCGATGCTCGTGTGCAGGGAAGGTACGGGCTGCTCGCCGAATCTTCCTTGCAGCCCGTTCCCTTTGCGTGCAGGCGTGCCAGCACGGGCGGATGCGCACCGCGTTCAGCGTGCTACTGGATTCGCGAAACATCAGGTAACGGCGGAGGCGGATATAGACCGTCTTGATTTTCGCGCCGAAGGCAACCCAGCATGGCCGGACCGCGCGACGTTTGCGCCTTCAAGCGATACAATCAGTCGCTCCATCCGCCTCGAACCGCCATGCCCGTCCTTGCACTGGACCACGTCAATATCCGCGTCGCACCGGAACTGCTTGAAACGGTCCTGAGCTTCTATCTGAATGTGGTCGGCCTCAGGGAAGGCTTTCGACCGCCGTTTGGCAGTACCGGCCACTGGCTTTACGCTGGCGCGCACGCTGTCATCCACCTCTCCGTGCTGCGCCCGAACGAATCGCCTCCCCGCCCGGGCGGCACCGTCGATCACATCGCCTTCCATTGCCGGGACCTGGAGGCGACCTGCGCGCGCCTGCATGCGCTCGGTCAACCCTACCGGCGCACGGAGGTGCCGCACACCCGCCAGCATCAGCTGTTCCTGCGCGATCCGGCCGGCAACGGCGTGGAGCTGAACTTCGACGCCTGATTCAGTACCGGTCCCAATACGGCTGCGGCCCGAAATGCGCAAGCAGGTGGTCGATGAACGCGCGCACCTTCGGCTGCATGTAGCGGTTCGGCGGGTAGGTGGCGACCAGTGCCATGTCAGGATTGGCGACGCTGTCCCTGAGCACTTCGACCAGCCGGCCGCTCTGCAGGTGCGGGCCGACGATGTAGGTGGGAAACAGCACGATGCCGGCGCCGTCCAGCGCCATCTGCAGCAGCACTTCCGAATTGTTCACTCGTACCCGACCGCCGACGCGCACGCTCAGCTCGCGGCCCGCCACCCGGTAGCGCCAGTCGCCGCCGCGCAGCGCCGGAATGCCCTCGTAAGTGAGGCAGGCATGCCGCAGCAGGTCCTGCGGGATGGCGGGGGCGCCGTGGCGCGCGATGTATGACGGCGCCGCGCAGGTGGCCCAGCGCACGTCGGAAATCTTGCGCGCCACCATGTTCTGCGGCGGATTGCCGGTGATGCGGATCGCGAGGTCGTAGCCTTCCTCGATGATGTCCACCACCCGATCGACCGCGTTCAGTTCCACTTCGACGTGTTCATGACGCTGCATGAAGCTGTGCAACGCCGGCGCCAGGTGCAGCGAGGCGAAGATCACCGGCGACGTCAGCCGCAACACGCCGCGCGGCTCGGCCTGCAGCTGCGAGACGGTTTGCGCGGCCGCCTCGATCTCACGGGCGATGCGCGCGCAGTGCTCGTAATACGCGGCGCCGACCTCGGTCAGGCTCATGCGTCGCGTGGTGCGGTTGAGCAGGCGTACGCCGAGCGCGGCCTCGAGCGCGCTGACCTGTTTGCTGACGACCGACTTCGACGTGCCGAGGGCAAGCGCGGCGGCGGAAAAGCTGTGGGTTTCGACGACCTTGGCGAAGGTCATCATTTCCGGCAGTCGATCCATACTCGCTCCCATTGTTCTCTTTTGCGAACAATCTTATTCCTTATCCAGGGATTGTGCACCAGCCCGCACCGGCCAATACTGACGTGCAAGGGCGCCACAAGCGTCCCTCACCTCAAGGAGCGGATCATGAAAGGAACCATGCAGATTCTCGGCATGCGCGGGGCGGTACTGCCGCTGCCGCGCGAGGACGCAGTGCTCGAACTGACGCGCGGCCAGATGCTGCGCCTGAAGAACGCGAAGGGAACGACGATCCGCGTGGTCGCAGGCGCCGTCTGGGTGACCCAGGATCATGATGCGCGCGACCTGGTGCTGGCGACCGGCGACGACTTCACCTGTGATCGCCATGGCCTCGCGGTGGCGGTGCCGCTGACCGACGACGGTGCGCGCCTGGTGCTGGGCGACGCGCGCACCAGCGCGCGCAGGGCGCTGGCCTGGCTGCCCTTGGGGCGGCCGCGACTGGCATAACGGGGTATTCAGATCGGCCGCTCAGACCGGCGTGTCCTCCTCCGGCGGCGGCGGCGGCGCCGGCGGCTCGGCATCGACCCATTCGCGCCAGACCGCCAGCAGCACGGCGATCACGATCGGCCCGAGGAACATGCCGACCAGCCCGAATGCGGCCAGGCCGCCGAGCACCGCAAACATCACCAGCAGGAAAGGGATCTTGGTCGCACTGCTGATGACCAGCGGCCGGATCAGGTTGTCGACCCAGCTGACCACCAGCATGCCCCACAGCAAAAGGCCGATGCCGGCCCAGGTCTCGCCCTGCACCAGCAGCCAGACAGACAGCGTGCCCCAGACGAACGGCGCACCGAACGGCAGCAGCGCGATCAGCGCCGTCAGCGCACCGAACAGTGCCGGCGCCCGAATGCCGGCCGCCCAGTAGCCGATGCCCGCCAGCGTGCCCTGGGCGATGGCGGTCAGGAGCAGCCCATACAGCACGGCCGTGGTGGTGGCGCCGATCGCGGCAAGATAGGCGTTCGCGCGCGCACCGAGGAAGCGGCGCGAAACCTTGCGCACCTGCTTGAGCAGACTTTCGCCGTCGCGGTAGACGAACAAAACGGTGACGACCACCATCGCGAACTTCGCCGCATTGCGTCCCACGCCGCCGATCAGGTCGGTCACGTGGCCGACCCAACCCTGCGCCCACTGCAGCATTTCCTTGCGCATCGCCTCGGGATCGATCGCCATGCGCTCGATCAGCTGCTGCAGGAACTCGCCCAGCCATGGGATGTCGCGTATGAATGCGGGCAGAAGCGGCGGCCCGTCGTTGAGATAAGTGCTGACGGCCTTGAAGGCGAGCACGAATTCGTTCTGCAGCAGGCCGATCAGCCACAAGAGCGGGAGCACGAAGGCGGTGGTCAACAGCAGCGTCATCACCACCGCGCTGGCTGTCGGACTGCCGCCGATGGCCGCGCGCACGTGCACATAGACGGGCCAGGTGACATACGCGAGGATCAGCGCCCAGGCCACAGGCACGATGAACAGTCTGAGCACCTGGTAGGACAGGATGAACAGCCCGACCAGGAACAGGCCAAGCAGGACGGTGCGTGTCAGGGATATCGGATCCCGTGTAGTAAACATCATGGCCTAGCCCGAACAGTTCACCAGCACGCGCAGTGATGGCGCGCGCATTGCGAGCCGGCTCGCGTCTGCGTGACATGCGATTGGCGGGACTATAGGCGCAGCGCGCAGGCGGTAAATGGCCGCAGCCCGCTTGCCGTCACCCGTGCGGGCTCGCGGTACAAAGTGGCGCTGGCCGCTGCAGGCCGCAAATCGTGGAGACATCTGCCTTCCTGTCACGTTGGGGGCCGGTCCGGCGAAACATCCGCGCCGGCTCCACCGCATTCGAACCATTTCATTCTGCGTGGCGGCCGAAAACAGAAATGGAGATTGCGCAGAACCGTCGCCGTTCGCGCATGGCTGCAACAGCGTCGCGCGACCCGCCCCGCCATTTGATCTGAGTCAAGAATCGACGCACCGCCTCCGCCGCGCGGCAAGCGCCGACCTCCCTGCGCGATGCCGCTGTGTACAATGGGCTGAGCCGTTCTATCGCCCATCCGTCTTGCGCCGCATGCTGCCCGCCTATATTTCCCACACCGATTGCCACAAGCACGAAATGGGTGCGCTGCACCCTGAATGTCCGCAGCGTCTGGACGCGATCCACGACCATTTCCTGGCCAAGGGCCTGCTCGACGCCATGCAGGCCTACGATGCGCCGCGTGCGACTGAGGCGCAACTGGGACGCGCGCATGCGCTGCTGCACGTGCATGAGATCGCGGCCAGGGTGCCGCCGGAAGACTATGCGGCGATCGACCCGGATACCTGGATGAACCCCCACACCTACGACGCCGCGTTGCGCGCGGCCGGGGCGGCGGTTCTCGCCACCGACCTGGTGCTGGAAGGGAAAGCTCCGGTTGCCTTCTGCAATGTGCGTCCCCCCGGCCACCATGCCGGACGCGGCTTCGCCTCGGGCTTCTGCTTCTTCAACAATGTCGTGGTCGGCATGCGGCACGCGCTGGACGTGCACAACCTGGAGCGCGTGGCCCTGGTGGATTTCGATGTCCATCACGGCAACGGCAGCGAGGACATCCTCTGCGACGATCCGCGCACGCTGATGTGTTCGACCTTCGAACGCGATCTGTACCCGTTCTCCGGCACGGAGCCGATGGGTCCGAACATGGTCAACATCCCGCTCGCCGCCCGCTCCGGAAGCGAGGCCTTCCGCAAGGCAGTCCAAGCGCACTGGCTGCCTGCGCTGGAGGCGTTCCGCCCTCAGATGATCTTCGTGTCGGCCGGCTTTGATGCGCATCGCGACGACGATCTCGGCAATCTCGCGCTGGTCGAGGCCGATTACGCATGGGTCACGCGCACAATCATGGACATCGCTCATCGCCATGCCGGCGGCCGTGTGGTTTCATGCCTGGAAGGCGGCTACGAGCTCCATGCGCTGGCACGCAGCGCGGCGGCGCACGTGAAGGTTCTGATCGGCGTCGATGCCTAGAGTCTGTTATGGACTGTTTCAGGGGCCGCGCAGCCCCGCACACGCGCCGCACGCTTCGGATTCCGCATGGAAAACCATTACCTGACCCCGCTGTTCGCCCCCCGCTCGATCGCCGTGTTCGCCGGCGACCCGAATCAGTCCGGGAACCATCCTGCCCATGGGCGCCAGATCATCGCGCAGCTCAGCGACGGCGGCTATGGCGGCCCGGTCACCTTCCTCGACATCGGCATGCGTGGCACGCTCAGCGATCTCGCTCATTCCCGCGCGGACCTGGGCATCATTGCGCTGCCCAACGATCAGCTGCAGGCTGCGCTGGAAGTGGCCGCGCGCATCCAGTGCAAGACGGTCCTGATCATTTCCAGCGGCGTTTCCGCAGCGCAGGCCGTTCAGCTCTACGCGATTGCACGCCGTCATGGCATCCACTTGCTCGGCCCCAACAGTTCCGGCTTTCAGACCCCGCGCCTTTCGCTTAATGCGAGCACGCTGGGCCCGCTGGCCCAGCAGGGACCGCTGGGGCTGATCTCGCAGTCCGGCGCACTGACCACCGCGATCCTGGATTGGGCAGTCAAGAACCGCGTAGGTTTCTCCGGCGTCGTCTCGCTCGGCCGCGACACCGCGCTGGACCTGTGGCAGGTGCTCGAATACTTCGCCGCCGACCGCGCCACCCAAAGCATCCTGGTCTACCTGGAAGGCATACGCGACGCGCGCCGTTTCATGAGCGCGCTGCGCAATGCGGCCAACGTCAAGCCGGTCATCGTGCTCAAGGCCGGGCGCAAGCCGGCCGGATCGAGCGCCGCATTGACCCACTCCGGCACCATCGTCGGCAGCGACGACGTGTTCGACGCCGCGCTGCAGCGCGCCGGTGCGGTGCGGGTACGTTCCTTCGTGCAGCTGTTCTCGGCGGCGAAATGCCTGGCTTCGCGCTACCTGCCCGTGGGCAAGCGCCTGGCCGTGATCTCGAATGGCGGCGGGCCCGGCGTGCTGGCGGCCGACTGGGCCAACGACCTCGGTCTCGAGCTGGCCACCCTGCCCGCGGCCGAAGCCGCCAGGCTCGCGCCCCAGTTGTCGCCGCTGGCCCAGCTGGAGTCGCTGATCGACCTCGGCGAGGAAGCCGACGCCGCCCACTACCGCGCCGCGGTGACCGCCTGCGCGGCCAGCAACGCGGTCGACGGCATGCTGGTGATCCAGTCGCCCAAGCCGCATCTGGACACCGAAGCGATCGCGAAAGCGCTGGCGGAGCTGCAGCCGATCGGCAAGCCGCTGATCACCTGCTGGATGGGCGACGAGCGCGCCGCCGAGCCGCGCAAGATCCTCGCGCGCGCGGCGATTCCGACCTTCCGCACGCCGGAAGCGGCGGTCGACGCGTTCAACAACATCGCCTCGTTCCACCAGAACCAGCAGCTGCTGTACCAGACGCCGCCGCCGATGTCGCCGCTGGCCAAGCCCGATGTCGAAGGCGCGCGCATCCTGGTCGAAAGCGTGCTGGCCGAACGGCGCAAGACGCTGACCGAGATGGAGTCCAAGGCCTTGCTGTCGGCCTTCCACATCCCGATCACGAAGACCATCCTGACGCGCTCGGCCGGCGAGGCGATCCTGATCGCCAACCAGCTCGGCTATCCGGTGGCGTTGAAGATCGATTCGCCCGACATCACGCACAAGTCCGACATCGGCGGCGTGGCATTGAACCTGCACAATGCCGCCGCCGTGCGTGACGCCTGGCAGGACATGATGGACACTGTCGCGCGCCGCTGTCCGGATGCTAAGCTCAACGGCATCACGATCCAGAACATGTCCGGCAAGCCGCAGGGGCGCGAGCTGTACATCGGCGTGGCCAGCGACGAACCGTTCGGCCCGGTGATCACCTTCGGCGCCGGCGGCACCATGGTCGAGCTGATCGGCGACCGCGCGATCGAGCTGCCGCCGCTGAACCAGTTCCTCGCCCAGCGGCTGATCGAGCGCGCACGCGCGGCCGACACGCTCGGCCCATGGCGCGGCGCGCCACCGGCGCAGCGCGAGGCGCTCGAGCATATCCTGCTGCGCGTTTCGGAAATGGTGTGCGCGCTGCCGCAGCTGGTGGCGATGGACATCAATCCGGTCATCGTCGACCACAACGGTGCGATCGCGGTCGACGCGCGCATCGTGGTCGGGCCCGCGCCCGGCACGCCGGAGTCCTACCCTCACCTGGCCATCCTGCCCTACCCGGCCGATTTCGAGCAGACCTGGCCGATGCGCGGCGGCGGCCGCTACACCGTGCGCGCCATCCATCCGGACGACGCCGAGATGCTGCAGGACTTCGTGCGCCGCATGTCGCCCGAGAGCCGCTACAACCGCTTCGTCTCGACGATGCGCGAGCTGTCTGTGAAGATGCTCGCGCGCTTCACGCTGATCGACTACGACCGCGAGATGGCCCTTGTGGCCGTGCTGCGCGAACGCAAGCCGGGACGCGACGGCGCGCTGGTCGACAGCGAGCGCATCATTGCGGTGTCGCGCTACGTGACCAATCCGGATTCGGTGTCCTGCGAATTCTCGCTGGCAGTGGCCGACGAGTTCTGCGGCCAGGGCATCGGCTCGCGCATGATGCTCTCGATCATGGAGTTCGCACGGCGCAAGGGCCTCACGCGCATCGAGGGGCTGGTACTGACAACCAATGAACCGATGCTCAAGCTGATGCGCAGCCTGGAGTTCGAGATCACGCGCTACGAGGAAGACCCGGATTTCCGGCTGTGCGTGCGGCAGTTGTAAGGACAAGAGATCGCTCGCAGCGCCATGCCGAGGGCCTCATCGAAAACCTTCGGCGCGGCCGACCTTCAACGTCCGCCGTCCGCCGCCGCCACGACCCGGTTGCGCCCCGCCTGCTTGGCCTCGTACAGCGCCGCGTCGGCGCGCCGCAGAATGTCGTGCAGGGTTTCGCCGCGCCCCTGCACCGCGAAGCCGATGCTGACCGTGCAGCTCACCGATGCGGTCTTGCGCCGGCCCTGGTGCACGATCAGCGTGTGATCGAGCGCCGCGCGCAGGCGTTCGGCGACCCGCTCCGCCTCCACGCCTTCGGTCTCCGGCAGCAGCACGCCGAACTCCTCGCCGCCGATGCGGGCGAAGAAATCGCCGTTGCGCAGCACCGCGCCGGCGCGCGCCACCGTGTCGATGAGCACCTGGTCGCCCGCCGCATGTCCCCAGTTGTCGTTGATCGCCTTGAAGTGGTCGATGTCGAGCAGAAGCAGGCTGAGCCGGCGTGCATGGCGGCGCCCGCGCGAGAGTTCGCGCTCGCCCAGCTCGAAGAACGCGCGGCGCGACCAGGCGCCGGTCAGGAAATCGCGATTGGCCGCGTGCTCGGCGCGCGCCATCATCGCGTCGTGGACCATCATCACAAGGGCGATGGTCAGCACCGGCAGCACGAAGGTGCCGGCGGACACGAAGAACAGGTTCCAGCCGGAAGGCTGCAGCAGCGAAGTGATCTCATCCGTGCGCTGCAGGTGGACCAGGCTTCTCGTGATGTGGGCGACGGCGATCAGTCCCGCCATCGCGGCGGCGAAGTAGTACGGATAGCGGGAACGCCAGCGGTGACGCGCGGCAAAGATGCTGACGATGATGGCAATGCACAGCGCCGACTGGAACACCGCAATCGTCGTGGTGCGCAGCGCGAACGAGTCGATCCGGTAATGGAACAGCGCGATGGCCGCGACCACCAGTCCCACGCCGGCGATGAGCAGCGGCCACGACACGCGCTCGCCGAGGAAGCGGCGGTAGCCGGCCAGCACAGCTGCCGCGGATGCCGCGTAGAGGCCGTTGGCCACTTCATAGCCGACCAGCGGCGGCACCTCGCGCCCGAACGCGTACAGCACCAGCGCGATGCCGCCCAGCAAGTTGGCGAGAAAAAGCTCGCGGATGCCGGGGAGGCCGCTACGAAACAGGGAACTGAGAACCAGAAGCATCAGCACGCAGAACAGCGCGCCGACCAGAAAAGCGTTGGAAGTGCTCGACATGAGGGATCGCGAAGCCGCCACCCGGCTCGGGTCACGGGCGGAACCGCCGTAGTATAAACGGGCCGCATCGACCGGCGATGCAGCCCGTCAATGCTTCAACGACTAATCCGCGTAGAGATCGCTCGGCTTGCCGCGTCCGGCGCGCGCCCAGGCGGCCTGTTCCAGTTCGTAGTCGGATGCGCAATCGGCATCGCAGAACTTCTGGTTCGGCGGCAGGGCTTCATCGCAAAACCAGCAAGAACCCTTGGCCGGCAATGCCGGTTGACGCCGGCATGCTTCGATGGCGGCCATCCTGCTCAGTTCAATCGTCTCGGCGGCGAGATCGGCTTCGTCACTCATGGCTGACTCCGGTTGATGTTTGCGTTGGAAGGACTATATCCACGCCTCATCCCGTTGCATATCGGAATCCGCCGTTCGGGCATGTAGGAAAACGCCGCGCCAAAACGCAGCTTTAAGCGTGATCAAACGAGGGAAGCCTGCGCACGCCTGCACGTCCTAGGGGCGGGTACATGCCAGGAAGTGCCGCACCACGGGCCGGCCCTCGCCGCGATGGAAACTCAGGACTTCCGCCTGGACGTCGGCGTCGGCCTTGGAGACCCGATGATGCTGGCGCAAGTGTTCCGCCCAGGACTCGACCTCGAACCATTCGAGCATCAGGCCAGGATCGGCTGCATCCTCGCTGACGCCCCAGGCGTAGGCGCCATCGCGCCGGCGTTCGGCTGACAATTCGAAGAGCGCTTTCAGGAAAGCGCCTCGATCCTCCGCCGCAATCCGGTATTCGATCAGGATCAGCACCGGGCCGCGATCATGCTCTACCGGCGCAGCGGTCAGGGGCTCGGGCCAGTGGTTGGACGGCACCAGGTCAAGCTCGCCCTTTGGCAGCTTCAACCGATGGGCGACCAGTCCAACCGCGACCAGACCGGCAGCCGCAACCAATAGCGTGAACGGCACGCCGATGCGCTCGGCTACCGTTCCCCAGACCAGGCTGCCTGCGGCCATGGCGCCGTTGAAGACGGTCAGGTAGACCGCCAGCGAGCGGCCGCGAACCCAGTTCGGCAGTATGGCCTGTGCCACGCCGTTCAGGGTGGTCAGCGCGGTGATCCAGGCAGCACCGAGCATCAACAGGCTGACCACTGCCGCCCACTGCGGCGGTGCGAAGGACAGGAAGGCCATGACCAGCGCGGTGACCAATGCGGCCAGCAGCAGCAGTCCATCGGCGCTCAGGCGTTGGCGCAGCGTCGGCATGATGATGGCGCCGACGATCGCCCCCATGCCGACCGCGCCGAGCAGGATGCCGTAGAAACTGGCGCCGCCACCGAGCAGCTGGCGCGCGACCAGCGGCAGCAGCGCCCAGACCGAACTGGCCAGGGCGAAGAAAAAGAAGGCGCGCGCCAGTACCACGTGGAGCGCGCGGCTGGCGCGCACATAACGCAACCCGGCGCGAAAGGCGCCTGCGAAACGTTCGGCGAGCACATCCTGCGCGGCGCTTGGCCGCCGCCACCACAGCAGGACCGTGACGACAAATACGTAACTGAGGACATCGACGCCATAGGTGAATGCCGCCCCCATGCTGGCCAGGATCAATCCGCCCATTGCGGGCCCGATGGCCCGGGAGATGTTCACACCGAGCGAATTGAGCCCGACCGCGCTCTTGAGATCTTTCTTCTCGACGAGTTCGGGCACGATGGCCTGCCAGGTCGGCGCCATCAGCGCCGCGCCGACGCCGCCGAGGAATGTGAACGCGACCAGCGTGGTCACGGATTGCAGGCCGAAGGCCGACAGCAGCATCAGACTGATGCTGACGCTGGCCAGCAGCAACTGGATAGCGATGAGGAATTTGCGCCGGTCGAGGATGTCGGCCAGCACGCCGGCGGGGATCGCCAGCAGGAAGACCGGCAGTGTGGCCGCTGCCTGCACCAGCGCCACGGCCGTCGGGGAAGGCGACAGGTCGGTCATCAGCCATGCGCTGGCCACGTCCCGGATAAAGCTGCCGGTGTTGCCGATGATCGTGGCCAGCCACAGCACGAGGAACAGCCTTTGCCGCAATGGAGCAAAGCTGCTCGAAGGTGCGGACACCGTTTGCGGTGCTTGCATCATGGTGTCTCCCGTTCTTTATGCGTCGACCTCACACCGCCCAGCACGAGCAGCCCAGGGCGCCGAAGAAGCCCCGCATATCCGACACCGGCAGCTTGGCGTCCCAGGCACGAGCGTGGTCGTGGCCGTGCAGGCCGCAGCCACTGGCGCAGCCGCATGAGGCGATCGCCTGATAGCGTGCCGGGTGCAGCGAGTGCCGGCCCGCGCCCTCCGGCTCGCCCCAGGCTCCATAGCCCTTGAAGATGCGCGTGGGCGACCAGTCCGGCATCGCCGGCGGCAGCGGGTTGTCGTCGAGGCTGGCGAAATCGCCATCGCCGTAGACGATGCGGCCGCCGACCACGGTCAGGTCGGAGGCAAGGAAAGAGATCTCGTCTTCGGGGACCGAGAAGTAGTCCTTGGCCGGCACGATCAGGTCGGCGAACTGGCCCGGCTCGATGCGGCCGCGCCGGCCTTCCTCGTTGGAGAACCACGCCACGTTCTCGGTCAGCATGCGCAGCGCCGTCTCGCGGTCCAGGCAGTTGCGCTGCGGGTACAGGCGCAGGCCGCCGAGGGTCTTGCCGGTCACCATCCACGACAGTGCCACCCAGGGGTTGTAGGAGGCGACGCGCGTGGCATCGGTGCCGGCCGAAACCTTCACCCCTTTTTCCAGCACGCGAGCCACCGGCGGTGTGGCCTCGGCCGCCCGGGCGCCGTAGCGCTCGACGAAGTATTCACCCTGGTAGGCCATGCGGTGTTGCACGGCGATGCCGCCGCCCAGCGCCGCGATGCGGTCGATCGACTTGTCGGAGATGGTTTCGGCGTGGTCGAAGAACCAGTTCAATCCTTGCAGCGGGATATCACGGTT
Organism: Noviherbaspirillum sp.; assembly: GCA_035540575.1. Lineage (GTDB taxonomy): Bacteria > Pseudomonadota > Gammaproteobacteria > Burkholderiales > Burkholderiaceae_D > Noviherbaspirillum. The sequence continues at coordinate 4,499 of DATLGF010000497.1, read as the reverse complement.
GACCTTCTCGAACACGTCCAAGGCGCGCGCAATGGTTTCATCGTAGGTCGCATGCAGCCGCCACGGCCATTTGTTCTGCGCAAGGATGCGCACCACTTCCTCCAGCTCGCCTTCCATCTGCGGCGGCATGTCGGGGCGGGGTTGGCGGAAGTCCTCGAAATCGGCGGCCGAGAACACGAGCATCTCGCCGGCGCCGTTGTGGCGAAAGTAGTCGTTGCCCTGCTTGTACCGGACCGACGAGGTCCACTTGAGGAAGTCGTCCTTTTCCGCCTTGGGCTTCTGCGTAAACAGGTTGTAGGCCAGCCGTACCGTCATCTGGCCCTCGTCGGCCAGCTTCTGGATCACCGCGTAGTCTTCCGGGTAGTTCTGGAAGCCGCCGCCGGCGTCGATCACGCCGGTCACCCCCAGGCGGTTGAGTTCGCGCATGAAGTGACGGGTCGAATTGACCTGGTAGTCGAACGGCAGCTTCGGCCCCTTGGCCAGCGTGGCGTAGAGAATCAGGGCGTTGGGCTTGGCAAGCAACAGGCCGGTCGGGTTGCCGGCGGCGTCGCGCGTGATCTCGCCGCCCGGCGGGTCGGGCGTGTCCTTGGTGTAGCCCACCGCGCGCAGCGCGGCACCGTTGAGCAGCGCGCGGTCGTACAGGTGCAGCAGGAAGACGGGGGTATCGGGCGCCACCGTGTTGATTTCCGCGATCGTCGGCAGGCGCCTTTCGACGAACTGGTGCTCGGTGAAGCCGCCGACCACGCGCACCCACTGCGGCGCTGGGGTGATCGCCACCTGGCGGCGCAGCATTTCCATCGCGTCGGCCAGCGAGCGCACACCGTCCCAGCGCAGCTCCAGGTTGTAGTTGAGGCCGCCGCGCACCACGTGGGTGTGGTTGTCGAACAGGCCGGGCAGCACGCACCTGTGCTTGAGGTTGACAAGCCGGGTGCCGGCACCGGCCAGGGCCAGGATCTGCGCGTCGGAGCCCACCGCCAGGAACTTGCCGTCCTTGATCGCCACGGCGCTCGCCACGGGGTTGCCGCGATCCAGCGTCGTGATCCGGGCGTGATGGAAAATGATATCGGGGAAGGAATCGGCCATGATCTGTGCTCCGTCTGCCATGGTTAATGCCGTATCCGGACTCGGCGGCGATCCGGCCGGTTGTCAGATGCGCTGTCGTCCGATCGCGATGCGCGCGCGGTGGGTCCGCCCGCGGTCGATCTGGCGGCAGATCCCTTGGCAGCCACGTCGTTGCTCACCTTCGTTCTTCCCACGAAACTGCGCGAAGACGCGGCATGGTCGGTTTCCTTACTTCGCGGGATTGGGGCCGATGCGTTCGCCGTGCCGAACGCGCTCGGGCGCCTTGTGAACCATCGTGTACGCATAGTCGACTCCCATGCCGTAGGCACCGGAATGCTCCTTCACGATCGCCAGCACAGCGTCGTAGGTTTCCCTGCGCGCCCAGTCGCGCTGCCACTCGAGCAGCACCTGCTGCCAGGTGACCGGCACGACGCCCGCCTGCACCATGCGGTCCATCGCGTACTTGTGCGCATCGACGGAGGTGCCCCCGGATGCGTCGGCGACCATGTAAATCGTGTAGTCGGTATCCCTGAGGCAGGAGAGTGCGAAAGTAATATTGCACACCTCTGTCCAAAGCCCCGAAACGACGATCTTCTTGCGTCCCTGTGCGGCGCCGTCGGCCAGCGCATCGCGCACGTTCTGGTCGTCCCAGGAATTCATCGAGGTGCGCTCGAGGAGCTTGTTCTCGGGGAACACGGCGAGCAGTTCGGGAAACGTGTTTCCGGAGAAACCGTCGGTCTCGACGGTGGTAATGGTGGTCGGGATATTGAACACCTTTGCGGCCTTGGCCAGCGCCACGACGTTGTTCTTCAAGAGCTGGCGATCGATCGACTGCACGCCGAAGGCCATTTGCGGCTGCTGGTCGATGAAGATGAGTTGGCTGTTTTGCGGCGTCAGAACTTCGAGGTACGTGGACATCCGGGTTTCTCCCTCAGGTATGGAACGGTTGGAAACGGTGGCGTGCAATGCGAGTGCGTACAGAATGGATCCGGACCATGGCCTGACGAGCGCGGCGCGGGCCTGGTGCGGGGGATGCGGCAGGCATCCCTCGCACCAGGAAATGCTTAGGCGGCTGTGTCGACCAGGACCAGTTCGGCATCCTCGCGGGCGGTGACGCGGACGATCTCCTCGTCCTTGATCGCGGCACCATCGCGCGCCTCCAGCGTAATGCCGTTGATCTCGACGGTGCCGATGGCCGGTACCAGGTAGCCGTGGCGGCCCTTGCCGGAAAAGCGGTACTCCGCGGTTTCCCCCGCCTTGAGCGTGGCACCCAGCACACGCGCGTCGGCGCGGATCGGCAGCGCGTCCTCGTCACCTTCTAAGCCACTGGCCAGCGTTGAGAACCTGCCGGAACGATCGCTCTTGGGAAACGGCTTGGAGCCCCAGGACGGCGGCTCGCCGCGCCGGTCCGGAACGATCCAGATCTGGAAGATGCGCGTGATGTCGGGCTCCAGGTTGTATTCCGAATGGCGAATGCCGGTGCCGGCGCTCATCACCTGCACATCTCCGGCCACCGTGCGGCCCTTGTTGCCCATGTTGTCCTGGTGGGTGATGGCGCCTTCGCGCACGTAGGTGATGATCTCCATGTCCGCGTGCGGATGCGGCGGGAAGCCGGTACGGGGCTGGATCGTGTCGTCGTTCCAGACCCGCAATGCGCCCCAATGCACCCGGGCCGGATCGTGGTATTCGGCAAAGGAGAAGTGGTGCTTGGCATCGAGCCAGCCGTGGTGGGCTCCGCCGAGGCTTGCGAAAGGACGACGTTCGATCATGGCGTTCTCCTGAAAACATCTGGTGGCGATGTATGCAGTGTGCGCCCGCTTCGACATGTTGAGAATGGAAAGAATGGAATTTCATGCTTTCCATTTGTTGCATGTCAGCCGGACGGCTTGTGCTCATCCGGCAATCTGCCTACCATGAAAAACGATGAAAAAATTACCAGACCTCGAAGCATGGGCAATCTTTGCCAAAGTTGCCGAGACCGGTTCATTCGCCCGGGCCGCCGCCGAACTTTCCGTTTCGCAAGCGACGGTGTCGAAGGCCATCACGCGGCTCGAGGCGCGCATGAAAACCGTGCTGCTCCATCGTACGCCGCGCCGCCTGTCGCTGACCGGGAGCGGCAATGCCGCACTGCAACGGGCCACGCGCATCCTCGAGGATGGCGAAGCGGTGGAAGCGGAGATCGCCGAACAATCGAACAGCCTGCGCGGGCTGATCCGCGTTGCAGCCCCGATGTCGTTCGGCATAGAACGCCTCTCGCCGCTGCTACCCGATTTCATGTCGATGCATCCCGACGTGGCGCTGGACATTCAGTTCAACGATGAACTGGTCGACCTGGTAGCTAACCGGTTCGATCTCGCGTTGCGCATTTCCAGGATGACGGATTCCAGCCTTCTGGCCCGGCGCCTTTGCAGCGTGCGCGTGTTGCTGGTCGGGGCGCCTGCCTATTTCGCGCGGCATGGCCGTCCCAAGCATCCACACGACCTGGCGAAACATCGCGCCCTGCTCTACACCTATACGCGCGGCGGTACGAGCTGGCGGTTTCATCACAAGCGGCATGGCGAGTTTGCCCAGGCCATGCCTTCGAACCTGCAGGCCAACAATGCCGAAGCGCTGGTGCCGGCCCTGCGGGCCGGGTTGGGACTGGCATTGCAGCCGGAATTCCTCGCCTGGCATGACGTGCAGTCGGGGGTGCTGGAAACCGTGATGGACGATTGGCAAGTGGAACCCATCGCCTTGCACATCGTGACGCCGCCGGGTCGCAACCGGCCGGCGCGCGTACAGGCCCTGATCAACTATCTGGCGGAACGCTTCGCAAGCGAGCCGTGGGCGAACCTCGAGGGATAAGTTCAACCAGGCACTGCGGGCGCGGCCTTCTCCCGGGTCTCATTTCGCCGCCAGGCGCCAGAGCGAAGTCACTTCCTTCTTGCGCGCCTGGTACAGCGGGTCGTCCGGGTCGCCGGCTTTCGGGTGGCGCGGTCTTGCGTCCAGGCGGCCGAGCACCGTAAGGCCGGCGCCGTCAATCATCGCAAGCAGTTCGGCGCGCGAGCGCAGCCCCAGGTGCTCGGCAATGTCGGACAGGATCAGCCAGCCCTCGCCACCCGGTTCGAGATGGTCGGCGAGCCCGTTCAGAAAACCGCGCAGCATGCGGCTGTCGGGATCGTAGACCGCGTACTCGATCGGCGAACTAGGACGCGCCGGCAGCCAGGGCGGATTGCACACCGCCAGCATCGCCCGGCCAGGCGGAAACAGATCGGCCTGCATCACCTGCACCTGCCCGCCCAGCCCGAGGCGCGCGATGTTCTCGCGCGCGCAGGCGAGCGCGCGCGGGTCCTGGTCGGTCGCCACCACCTGTTCCACGCCGCGCCGGGCCAGCACCGCTGCGAGCACGCCGGTCCCGGTGCCGATATCGAACGCGCGGGTCACGGCCGGAAGCGGGG
>DATLGF010000496.1:0-4905 GCA_035540575.1 Noviherbaspirillum sp. | reverse complement strand
GTCATCACGCGCTATGTGCAGAAACTGGATTTCGCGCGAGATTCGGTGTTCGGCATCTACGACCAAGACTTCAGGCTGGTAGGCGTCGGCCATCTCGCGTTCCTGCCGCGGGAGGCTATTGCGGTCCTGAGGGAGGCGAGCGAGAAGCAGCAGGTGGCGGAACTCGGGGTGTCGGTCCTGCCGGAGGTGCGCGGCGAGGGAATCGGAACGCGGCTGTTTGTGCGTGCTGCCATCCACTGCCGCAACCGGGATGTGGATACGCTCCATATGAAGTGCCTTGCACGCAACGAGGCGATGATGCACCTCGCCCGCAAGGCCGGCATGGAGATACATGTCGGCTGCGGCGAGGCCAACGCCTATCTGAAGCTGCGCCTCGCCGATCCTCTGAGCGTGCTGCGCGAGGCGATCGAGGAGCAGTACGCAGCGCTTGACTATACCCGCCAGTCCAACTTCCACCGCCCGCGCAGAAGGTGCCGCGCCTTACCCGGCGAACCGGAATAGGTCTGGGCATGCGATTTCCCGTTTGACATGTCACCATTCGGTGACTATCATGTCACTATACAGTGACAAGGGGGTGGCATGAATCGCAGAAACTTCATTCGGGTGGCTGGTGGAGGTGTGGTCCTGGCCGCAGGGGGGCTTGCGGGCTGTTCAACGACCTATCCAGAGGAAGCGGTCGCCGCATGGCGCGGCCCCAGTCCCTCCGCTGATGTGCGGCGGTGGGCGCTCGGCTACGCGATTCTCGCGCCGAACTCGCATAACCTGCAGCCATGGCTGGTCGATCTGCGCGACCCGGACGCTATCGTTCTTCATGTCGACAGGGAACGCCTGCTGCCGATGACGGATCCGTGGTATCGCCAGATCATGGTCAGCCAGGGCACGTTCCTTGAAGCGCTCGCCATCGCGCTGCGCCAGCGCGGCCTGGAGCCTAAATTCGAACTGTTTCCACAGGGCGAGCCGGGTCGCTTCGAGCTCGATGGCCGGCCGGTCGCACGCATCACGTGGCAGCCCGGCGCGGCGCCGGACCCCCTGTTTGCCCAACTGCTGAAAAGACATACGGCCAAGGGAGGGTATGACACGGGCGCGCGCGTCGACCCGCGCGTGCTGGCGGCGCTGGCCGAGTCACTGCAGGACAATGCGGTCCAATATGGCTACACGGTGGAACGGGAAAAGCTTTCGGCCCTGAGTCGTCTCGCCCTCGATGCCTCGAAGGTGGAGCTGGACACGCCGCGCACCATACTGGAAAGCGTGCGCCTGACGCGCGTGGGGCCTGCCGAAATCGCGCGGCACCGCGACGGAATCAGCGTCAACAACCGCATCGCGCGGCTTGCCGACATGCTGGGGGCATTCGATCGCGACGCGCCTTTGCAGCCGGGCAGCGCCGGCTACCGCCAGACGCTGGCGCAATTCGAGGAGCAAACGCAAAGCGCGATGGGATTCGTCTGGCTCTCCACCGCGACCGCGCAACATCTGCGCGCCGGCGCGGTGCGCAGTGCCGAGGTCAGGGCCGGGCGTGCCTACATGCGCCTGCAGCTCAAGGCGACCGAACTGGGTCTGCAGATGCATCCCATGAGCCAGGCGCTGCAGGAATTCGACGAGATGCGGCCGCACTACATGAGGTTGCACCGGCTGCTGCTCGGCGCGCAGCCGGAACAGCAAACGTTGCAGATGTTCTGCCGGGTGGGCTATGGCAGGCCGTCCCAGCCGGCGCCGCGACGAGGGGTGGATGCTATCATCCGCGCGTGACTCGCCGCCCCGCTGCCCCTGCCGTCGAACGCAATCGTGAACAGACCACCGCGCGCATCCTGGCCGCCGTCGGCGAGGTGCTGGCGCGCGACGGCTTTGCCGCACTGGGCGTCAATGCCATTGCCAAGGAGGCGGGGGTCGACAAGGTACTGATCTACCGCTACTTCGGCGGCCTGCCCGAACTGCTTGCCGCATGGGCGCAAAGCGGGCGCTTCTGGCCCGGCGTGGACGAGATCCTGGGGGCGGACCCCGACGCTTTCTTTGCACTGTCCGCGCCGGAGCGATTCGCCCGGTTCTTCGACCTGTTCATCGACAGCCTGCGCCAGCGCCCGATCACGCTGGAGATCATGGTGGCCGAACTGGTCGAGCGCAACGAGCTGACTGCGGTGCTCGAAGCCGAGCGCGAGGCGTGGGGGCAGCGCGCCGTGCAGATGCTCGGCGGGGAAGCCTTCGCCGCGCGGCCGGACCTGCAGGGCCTGGCGCTGCTGCTGGTCGCTGGCGTGCAGTACCTGGTCCTGCGCAGCCGAAAGATCCGCATCTACGGCGGTGTGGACATCCAGAGCGACGAGGGCTGGAATGCGTTGAAATCCTCGCTGCGCGCTGCGGCCTACCGCCTGTTCTGACGATGCATGCTCACACCAGCGGCAGCGCGGTCGTGTCCTTGATGCGCTGCAGCGCGAAGCTCGACTTCACATCCAGCACCGCCGAATGCTTGAGCAGCGTGTCCATCATGAAGTGGGAGAAATGCTCCATGTCTTCCACATGCACCCGCAACAGGAAATCCATCTCCCCCGTCATTGCATAGCAGGCCACGACCTCCGGCCAGGCCGCCACCGCGGCGGCGAAGTCCGCGCGCGGCGAGCGCTGCCCGCCGGCTGCCGCGTCGCTGTGCTTTTCCAGGCGCACGTTCACGTAGGCCAGCAGGCCCAGCCCGATCTTTTCCGGATCGAGCAGCGCGACGTACTGCCGGATTACGCCGAGGTCTTCCAGGTTGCGGATGCGGCGCAGGCAGGGCGAAGGCGACAGCGAGACGCGGTCGGCGATCTCCTGGTTGGACAGGCGCCCGTTCTCCTGCAGGATCGCAAGAATCCTGCGATCGGTCTTGTCGAGGTTGATTCTTGGCATAAACAGGCTCCGAAGCGAGTGTACGCGCAATGATATTGCCAAATTCCGGTATTCGCGGGCAGTTTTGGCAATTTAATGTCGTGCCTGTCTGTCTATACTGTTTTGAGCTTTATTTTCGATCTCCGAGCGAGCTCCGAAAGGAGATCCATCACAGTAAAGAGTTGGAGACAGCCATGAACACCACGGTAGAACAAGCCGATTTTTTCAAGACGCTGGAGGAAAAGTCCGACGGTGGCAAGCTGCGCGGCGATTACAGCCAGTGCGACGCGCGTTACGTCGTCAAGCAGAACTGGGAGACCTACACCCCTGAACAGCATGAGCTGTGGCGCCGCCTGTACCAGCGCCAGGCGAAGCTGCTGCCGGGCCGCGCCTGCGATGTCTTCATCGAGAGCCTGCGGAAGATGGACGCGTCGGCCGAGATCCCGCGTTTCGAGCGCACCTCGGAAGCGCTCTACAAGGCGACCGGCTGGGAGATCGTCGCGGTGCCGGGCCTGGTTCCGGAACTCACCTTCTTCGAGCACCTGGCCAACCGCCGTTTCCCGGTGACCGTCTGGCTGCGCGACCCCGAGGAGTTCGACTACATCGTCGAACCGGACGTCTTCCACGATTTCTTCGGTCATGTGCCGCTGCTGTTCAATCCGGTGTTTGCCGACTACATGCAGCAGTACGGGCAGGGCGGGCTGAAGGCGCTGGAACTGGGCGGGCTGGATCAGTTGGCGCGCTTGTACTGGTACACGGTGGAGTTCGGGCTGATCCGCTCCGAGCAGGGGCTGCGCGTGTATGGCGCCGGCATCCTGTCGTCCGGTGGCGAAATCGAGTATTGCCTGACCAGCCCGCAGCCGCGCCGCATTGCGCTGCAGGCCGAGCGCACGATGCGCACGCTGTACAAGATCGATTCGTACCAGGAGACCTATTTCGTGATCGACGACTTCCAGCAGCTGTTCGACCAGACCGCGCCGGACTTCACGCCGATCTACGAGCGCTTGAAGCAGCAGCCGGTGCTGGCGGCGAACACGCTGCTGCCGGGCGAGATCAACATCGCGCCGAATTCCCGGTAAGGCTACGCTGGATAAGCCCCGCGATGGCGCGCGCCCGAAATCGGGATGGGATGCAAGGCGCGAAACGCAGCGATAGTGGAGCTATCGCGAGTATTCGCAACGCCGCAGGCCGCCCGAGTTCGGGATGCGCGACGCGCGAGGACTTGTTCAGCGTAGCCTTAGATCGTCGGGCGCTGCTGCTTGAGCAGCGTGCGCACTTCGTCAAGCGTGACCTTGCCGTCGCCGTCGGCGTCGAGCCGGTCGAAGTTATCGACGATGCGGTGCAGGCCCGCGGCCTGAGCCTCTTCGCGGGATAGCGCACCGTCGCCATTCTTGTCTGCCGCCATGAAGCGTTCCGTGAACTTTGACAGCGCATGCGGAACCTTCTTTTCCGTAGGAACGTGGACCAGTGCCGACTGGGCGATCGCAAGGCTGCTGCCGAAGGTGGCGGAAGCGATCATGAGCAGGATGGTGGAGCGCATGGCGGGAACTCGAGGAAACAGGCGTCGCGGGCGCGGCACCTGAGAACGACTCTAAGGAGCGGCAGAGTCTTGCACCATGGCATTTACGCGCTGTTACAGCACCTGCCGACGCACCTCCGAACCGCCCCCGACAGCATGGCGCGTGCTGCGCCGTGCATGGAGAGAAAAGCACGCGTATGCTAGTGGGCAGACTGTCAAAATTAGAGCGACGGTGGGCTCACAAGGCTTGCCCGTTTGACAGCGAATGCATCGCACCCAAAGACAAAATTTTTGGCTGGAGACTGAATTGAACGCACCTCTGACTTCCGGGCAGCGCGCGCTGCTGGAAAACATTTCCCTGGACGACAAGTTCACCCTCGAGCGCGGCCGCGCGTTCATCACCGGGACACAGGCGCTGGTACGCCTGCCGATGATGCAGCGTCAGCGTGACGTGCGCGCCGGGCTCAACACCGCCGGCTTCATTACCGGCTACCGCGGCTCCCCACTCGGCAATGTGGACATGACTGCGATGAAGG
>DATLGF010000495.1:0-5064 GCA_035540575.1 Noviherbaspirillum sp. | reverse complement strand
CAATGATGCCTTTCCCAGCAGAGACGGCAGGCAATGGAATACCTCACCATCGAAGATACGATCGGCAATACGCCGTTGGTGCAGCTCAAGCGGCTCCCCGGCGAAGCTGCGGCGCGGCGCAACAACGTCATTCTCGGCAAGCTGGAGGGAAACAATCCGGCAGGCTCCGTGAAGGACAGGCCGGCGCTGTCGATGATCAAGCATGCGGAAGCGCGCGGCGAGATCAAGCCCGGCGATACGCTGATCGAAGCCACCAGCGGCAACACCGGCATCGCGCTGGCGATGGCGGCGGCGATGCGCGGCTACAAGATGGTGCTGCTGATGCCGGAGAACCTGAGCGAGGAGCGTCGCCAGAGCATGGCGGCCTACGGCGCGCAGATCGTGCTCACACCCAAGGCCGGCGGGATGGAATATGCGCGCGATCTCGCCACGCAGATGCAAAAGGAAGGCAAGGGCATCATCCTCGACCAGTTCGCCAATCCTGATAATCCCCGCGCGCACTACGAAACCACCGGCCCGGAGATCTGGCGCGATACCGAGGGACGTGTGACCCACTTCGTCAGCGCGATGGGCACCACCGGCACTATCGTGGGCGTTTCCCGCTACCTGAAAGAGCAGAATCCGGCGGTGCGCATCATTGGCGCCCAGCCCGAGGAAGGCTCGCAGATCCCGGGCATTCGCAAATGGCCGGAAGCCTATTTGCCGAAGATCTTCGACAAATCCTGCGTGGACCAGATCGAGCAGGTCAGCCAGGCTGCGGCGGAGCAGATGGCGCGGCGCATGGCGGTGGAGGAGGGGATTTTCTGCGGCATTTCAGCCGCGGGCGCGTGCGAGGTGGCGCTGCGCATTTCGGAAACCGTCGAGAACGCCACGATCGTGTTCATCGTCTGCGATCGTGGCGACCGTTATCTGTCGACCGGCGTGTTTCCCGCTTAGTGGCCCTAACAAGAATCCGCTCGCAGCGTTGCGGCTCCTTGCCGTACTACACGTACTGTCTGCGTCGGCGCGCCTTGCCATCGGCGTTTTGTTAGGGCTTCTTGGGTGGCAACTTACTCGGTGCCGGTTTCGGCTCCCGGATCGTCCAGCTGTGCTGCGGTCTCGCCGCCTGCTGCCAGGCCTGTAGCACCTGCCGTCGGCGCCTTCGGTTTGAACTGCTTGTCGCTGATCCGGAACTTGTCGCGGCGATCGCCCATCAGCGTGCGCAATTCCTTGATGCTCAGGTCGCTGACTTCGTGCATGCGGATCAACAGCGACGCTCCAACCGGCAGGCGGCGATGACGGATCTTGCTGATGACTGGAGGCGCGACCTCGAGCGCGCGCGACAGCGCCGCGTCGTTCTTCAGATTGAGTTTTTCGATCAAGGCATCGAGCAGGTTATTGGGATCGTAATTGACTTGATCGGCGAGTCGGTTGCTGGTCATGTTATTGCCTGATTGAGTAGTCATAGTCTCAATAATTCCATACTGCAAGTTCGTTGTACAGAGCAGTTCGCCGAATTCTTTCGAAAAACTGTTACTTCCCCTTTCACCCGGAGCCGCCCGCCAATTTCTCGCTTTTTCGAGTAACTGGAATGGCAACACTCGGCCATGCTGCGGCGCGGTTGCGGGCGCCGAATCCCGCATTCTAGCGAGAGGCGGGCGCGCGGACTTGAGCCCCCGCAACGGCCCCCGGAGGGGTATCAGGAGGCTTTACGGCTTTCCATCAGCGTCTCCCATCCCTGCCTTCCCAGCGAACGCATGGTTTCCATGTTGCGCTCGAAAATGCTGCTTGCTTCCGGAAAGGCTTCGACCGCGCGCTCGACGCTGGATTCGCGCAGCAGGTGCAGGATCGGATAGGGCGCGCGGTTGGTGAAGTTCGTGATGTCGTCGGCATCCGTGTCGGCGAACTGGTAATCGGGATGGAAGCTCGCCACCTGCAGCACCCCGTCCAGTTCCAGATCCACCACGGCAGCGTCAGCGATATCGAGGAAATCGTTGTAGTCGAGGAAATCGTTCAGCACGAAAGGGTGGATCAACAGCGTGGTGTCCAATGCCTCGGGATCGGAGGATTGCAGAAACTGCAATTCCCGTATCAGGTCCTGATGCAGCGCGGCCGCGTCCTCGGCGAAACTGACCGCGAAGCGTACCTGGTTCTTCACATAGACCGACTTGGCAAAAGGGCAAAGGTTCAGGCCGATGACGGCCGCCTCCAGCCAGTGCCGCGTCCGCTCCACGATTTCCTGCTCCATTGCCTCGCGGCTCGGTGTTCCGCTCATTCTGCTTCCTTTGTGGGTAGTGGCTGCGGCTGGGCGCTGCCGGCCGGAGGTGTGCCGGCTTGCGCTACACTTGCGCCTCTTCGCCCATTCGATACGACTCTTCCCCCGATTTTTCCTATATGGCCCTCAAGGCAACCATCTTCAAGGCCGATCTGCAGATCGCCGACATGGACCGGCACTATTACGCCGATCACACGCTGACCATCGCCCGCCACCCGTCCGAAACCGACGAACGCATGATGGTAAGACTGCTGGCGTTTGCGCTGAATGCCGATGAGGCGCTTGCCTTCGGGCGCGGGCTGAGCACCGAGGACGAGCCGGATCTGTGGCGCAAGGACCTGACCGGCGCCATCACGACGTGGATCGACGTGGGCCTCCCGGACGAGCGGAGGATCACGAAGGCCTGCGGCCGGTCCGAACAGGTGCTGGTATACACCTACGGGTCGACCGCCGGCGTATGGTGGAAGCAGGTGGGGCCACGGCTCGAGCGCCTGGACAAGGTGCGCGTCATGCACATCGAGCCGGCCCAGACCGTGGCGCTGGCCGCCCTCGCCGAGCGCACGATGCGGCTGCAATGCACGATCCAGGATGCGCAGGTGTGGTTGACCGGAGCGAGGGGCGCGGTGGAGATTTCGCCCGTGACGCTGTCAGGCGCGCGCGGCTGATTCGCCGCGCCCGTACGCGCAGTCCGGCTCGGATGCGCGCGCCTCGAGCAGGCACTGCGCGAGTTCCACAAAGCCGGCGCCGGAGGCTTCGCGGGTGAGGTAGGCCGGTGCGACCGGCAGGACTGCAAGGTAACGCGCGATATTGGCGACGCCGATCGAGTGCGGATAGTGCGCGAACATCGACGCATCATTGCCCGAATCGCCGACGAAGACGAACGTTGCCCGGGCGTCGTCGTCGGCAATGCCGAACACCTCGCGCAATACGCGTTCGCTCATCGCCTGCTTGGAGAACGGCGCTTTCGACGCGTGCGCGTGGATGCTGCTCGCCGTTGCATGAAAGCCGTGGGCGCGGATGAACCCCAGCACCTGCTCGACACGTTCTGGCGGCAGCGGTGCGATCGTCTCGCCGATATCGAAGGCCAGATCGCCGACGCGCATTGCCGCGTCATCGGCCACCGTCACTTCCGGGAAGCGACGGCTCAGCATGCCAGCAAACGCTTCCAGCTCCTCCCGGTGCCGGCGCCGGGTCTGCATATCCGCGTAGAAGAGGGCCTGCTGTCTTCCGGCGGCATCAAGCCAGAACGCGCTCGCGCCGTTTTCGGCGATGACCGCATGCAGCCCGCACAGACGCAAGAGCGGCAGTGCCCAGTAGGTCGGGCGGCCGGTGACGGCGACGAGCAGAAAGCCGACGGCGCGCAGGCGGGAGAGGGCGTCCAGCACCGCGGGCGTCAGCTGGCCGTGCGTGGTCAGGGTGTCGTCGATGTCGGTCAGCACGCCGCGCGTGGCGCGCCGCGCCTCGAGCGGCCATTCGGTCAGCGCCCGCATCAGAGCACGCGCTTGCGGATCTGGGTGACGACGATCTCCGCCACGATCACCACCGCGAAAATTGCGATCAGCACCATCGCCACGCGATCCCACTGGAACAGGTTGATCGCGGTATCCAGCGCCATGCCGATCCCGCCGGCGCCGACGATGCCCAGCACCGCAGATTCACGCACATTGATGTCCCAGCGCAGCAGCACGATCGACCAGAATGCCGGCTTGAGCTGCGGCCAGTAGCCGTACCAGATCTCGGCCGCCTTGCTCGCGCCGGCCGCCTGCAGCGCCTCGATCGGTCCGCGCGGCATTTCTTCGATCGCCTCGCCGATCAGCTTGCCGACGAAGCCGATCGAACGGAACGCGATCGCCAGCGTGCCGGCTACCGCGCCGGGGCCGAACACCGCAACGAACAGCAGCGCCCACACCAGCGAGTTCACCGAGCGGCTTGACACGAGCACGATGCGCGCGAGCAGGTTCAGCGGCTTGCTACGCGTGAGATTGCCGGCCACCAGCAGGCCGAATGGAATCGCCAGCACGATCGACAGCAGCGTGCCCAGCGTGGCGATATGGAGCGTCTCAACCAAGGCCGGATGCACGCCGCTCGGGTAGTGCGCCCAGTCCACCGGCCACATGCGCTCCATCATGTCGACCATCTGTTCCGGGGCGTCGTACAGGAATTCCGGGATGACTTCGATGGTGCGCAGCGACTGCACGACAGCCACCGCGATCACGAGCCAGACGGAGAAGCGGAACAGCCGTTGGGCCGGCGTGTGGCGCTGCCAGGTGCGCCGCTCGATCGGTGCGCTGGCGCCGGCAAGCGTGGCGTCAGACATGGAATGCCCTTTTCACGTAATTGGCGAGCAGTTCGCCGAGCACGATGATCGCGATGATGGTTGCGAGTATCGTCAGGACGAAGTCGTAGTCGAAGCGCTGGAACGCGGAGAACAGCGCGCCGCCGATGCCGCCGGCGCCGACGATGCCGAGCACCGTCGAGGCGCGGATGTTGAGCTCGAAGACGTAGAGCGAATAGGCGATGTAGTTGGGCATCACCTGCGGCAACACCCCCCACCGGACGGTCTGCGCGCGCGTCGCGCCGGCGGCCCTGCCGGCCTCGATCGGGCCCGGGTCGACGCCGTCGACCGTCTCCGACAGCAGCTTGGCGATGACCCCGATGTTGAAGAGGATGAGCGCGGCAATGCCGGGCAGCGGACCGACACCGACGGCGGCGACGAAGAGCAGCGCATAGAGGATGTCGGGGATCGCGCGGACGACGCTCAGCACGCCTCGGCCGATGCCCAGCACGCCGGCGTTGGGGCTGGTCACACG
>DATLGF010000494.1:0-4139 GCA_035540575.1 Noviherbaspirillum sp. | reverse complement strand
ACTGCTGACCATGGGGCTGGAGACGGTTTATCAGGGTCTGCGCTTCAGCCGATGCCTGGTGTTCCTGCGACGGCCCGAGCGCCTGCGATACGTCGCCTATCTCGGCTTCGGCGACGACGTGCAGGAGCACCTGTCCCAATTGTCCTTCGGCGACGCCTACCAGCCGGATGTCTTCCATGCGGCGCTTGCGAACGACAAGATGATCTTCGTGGAAAACGCGCTCGATCCCGCCTTCGCGCCGAAGCTGCCGCGCTGGTGGAAGGATGCCTTCCCGACTGCGCGCAGCTTCATGGTCCTCCCGCTCACGGTCAACCGGCGTCCGGCCGGCTTCATCTATGGCGACTGGGACGTCGAACGTCCATCGGCTCGCATCGAGCAGACGGAGGTTGCTCCGCTCAATGAACTGCGGACCGTGATCATGCGCGCGATGGAACAGCAGCGGCTGTTCGACGCCGCTCTGCTGAGAAATACCTGACCCGAGCTCGCCGGGAGCGCCGGCAAAATTGTAACTTTCTTCACACCTCCCTGTTGCAAGTGTTACATTAGTTGCCTTTTTCTACACAGGGAGGGGCTATGGCCGAGCTCGGCGTCTTTCTCGTGATTCTCGGATCGGGCCTATTGGGCTGGTTCATTCTGAACCGGCCAAGGCCCGCGCGTTTCAGGGCGCGTCCCATTCTGACCGGAAGTGCGCTGGAATTCCTGTTCCGTCTCAAACGGGCATTACCAGAATGCACGGTATGTCCCCAAGTGGCAGCCACTTCTCTGCTCGAGCCGCTCGGCGTCGGCCGCGCACGAAAGGCGGCCCTCTCCCGCATCGTCGGGCGCCGGGTTGGCTACGCGGTGTTCGACGAAGAAATGCAACTCATTGCGGTGATTGAATTGGATCATCGACCCCGGCTGACACGGCGCGAGGCGGAATGCGACAGCTATTTCAGTGAAGCCGGCGTTCCGGTGCTGCGTTTCCGCCAGCAGCAGATGCCTTCCGTTTCCAAGATCCGTTCCAGCGTGTTTCCTCGCGCGGCGGCGACCGTGCAGTGCGCCGAGCAGTCGATGCCGGACGCCGCGCCGATCGAGTTCAAGCCGCGCGCGGCCATCTGGCGCAATACGCTCAACGCGCACAGCTGAGCGCAGCCGGCTTCGGCGCCAGGCCCGCTGTTTCTTCCGCATGCGGCGAAGTGGCCCTGGCTGCTGCATGCGCAAATCCCGCTGACGTCCGCCTTCCTGCCGAACTGAGCGACGGTTCGGTGAGCTATCCGGGCTAGAATCGGGGCTCCCTCCTGCAACGGATCGACAGCTCCTCTGTCATGGCACGTCTACCGCGGCTCGTCGCGCCGAATCAACCCCATCACGTCACCCAGAGCGGGCTGGACAGCCTGACCATCTTTCGTGATGCCCAGGACTTCCAGATCTTCCACGGCTGGCTGCGCGAAGCCGCACGCCAGTTCAAGGTATCGGTCCATGCCTACGTGGTCATGCCCGACCACTTCCAGCTGCTTGCCACCCCCCACGACGAGCATGGGCTGGGGCGAATGATGCAGTGGATCGGCCGCAAGTATGTGCCGTATTTCAACGCCCGTTATGCGCGCCAGGGCACGCTCTGGCAGGGGCGCTACAAGGCGACCGTCGTGGATGCCTCGAGCTACCTGCTGCTTTGCAGCCGGTACATCGAACAGCTGCCGGTGCGTGCAGGACTTGCCCTCAGTGTGGCCGACTACCCCTGGTCGAGCGCCTCACATCATGCAGGACTGAAGCCGGATGCGCTGATCACCGACCACGCCGCCTATTGGGCGCTTGGTAACACCCCTTTCGCTCGCGAGGCCGCCTACCGCGCGCTGGTCGATCAGAACCTGTCGGCCGACGAGGTTGGCATGCTCAATGGTGCAGTGCGAAGGGGTTGGCCCCTCGGCCCGAACAGCTTTCAGCAGGATCTCGCGCGTCGCCTGGGCCGGCGTGTCAGCCCCTCTCGTCGAGGGCGGCCGGCGCGCAAGGCCGAGGCAGAGCGAAAAAGCTGACGGCTCTTTACTGCCGATGACTCCGTCCCCAATTAAATTGCACAATTCTGGTGCGAAATTACAATTCGACTCTGACCCCGTTTAATTTTGTTTGAAGTATCTATTGCGCTGCACTATTCTTCGCTCCTGACACCATCCAAGTTGCGGAGAATTCCATGCGCGCGCAAGGTCTTTACGATCCTTCCAATGAGCACGACGCCTGCGGCGTCGGTTTCATCGCCCACATCAAAGGCAAGAAAAGCCATTCCATCATCGAGCAAGGCCTGCTGATCCTGAAGAACCTGGATCATCGCGGCGCTGTGGGTGCGGACAAGCTGATGGGAGACGGTGCGGGCATCCTGATCCAGATTCCCGACCAGTATTACCGTGAAGAAATGGCAAAGCAGGGCGTAGCCCTTCCTCCTCCCGGTGAATACGGCGTCGGCATGGTGTTCCTGCCGAAGGAAAACGCTTCGCGCATCGCCTGCGAGCAGGAGATCGAGCGCGCGGTACTGGCCGAGGGCCAGGTCGTGCTCGGCTGGCGCGATGTACCGGTCGACCGCGAGATGCCGATGTCGCCGACCGTACGCGCCAAGGAGCCGGTGATCCGCCAGATCTTTATCGGCCGCGGTCCGGACATCATGGTGACCGACGCCCTCGAGCGCAAGCTGTACGTGATCCGCAAATCTTCCGGCCACGCGATCCAGGCGCTCAACCTGATCCATGGCAAGGAGTTTTTCGTGCCGTCGATGTCGGCGCGCACCGTCGTCTACAAGGGCTTGCTGCTGGCCGACCAGGTCGGCGTCTATTACGAGGACCTGCAGGATCCGCGCTGCGTGTCCGCGCTGGCCCTCGTGCACCAGCGCTTCTCGACCAACACCTTCCCGGAGTGGCCGCTGGCCCACCCCTACCGCTACGTCGCCCACAACGGCGAGATCAACACCGTCAAGGGCAACTTCAACTGGATTCGCGCACGCGAAGGCGTGATGAAGTCGGCCGTGCTCGGCGAAGACCTGCAGAAACTGTTCCCGCTGATCTATGAAGGCCAGTCCGACACCGCCTGCTTCGACAACGCGCTCGAACTGCTGGTGATGGCCGGCTACCCGGTCGCGCAGGCGATGATGATGATGATTCCGGAAGCGTGGGAAAACCACACGCTGATGGACGACAACCGCCGCGCGTTCTACGAGTACCACGCCGCGATGATGGAGCCATGGGACGGCCCGGCCGCGATGGCCTTCACCGACGGCCGTCACATCGGAGGCACGCTCGACCGCAATGGCCTGCGTCCGGCGCGCTACATCATCACCGACGACGACCTGGTGGTGATGGCGTCGGAATCCGGCGTACTGCCGATCCCCGAATCGAAGATCATCAAGAAGTGGCGTCTGCAGCCCGGCAAGATGTTCCTGATCGATCTCGATGCCGGTCGCATCATCGACGACAAGGAACTGAAGGACACCTACGCCAACGCAAAGCCGTACAAGCAGTGGATCGATTCCGTGCGCATCAAGCTCGATGAGCTCGACGCGGAGCCGGTCGAGCCGAAGTCCGAGCTCCCGCTGCTGGACCGCCAGCAGGTATTCGGCTACACCCAGGAAGACATCAAGTTCCTGATGGCGCCGATGGCTGCCAACGGTGAAGAGGCGGTCGGCTCGATGGGCAACGACTCGCCGCTAGCGGTGATGTCAAACAAGAACAAGACGCTCTACAACTACTTCAAGCAGTTGTTCGCCCAGGTGACCAACCCGCCGATCGACCCGATCCGCGAGGCGATGGTGATGTCGCTGGTATCCTTCATCGGACCCAAGCCGAACCTGCTCGACACCAACAACATCAATCCGCCGATGCGGCTGGAGGTCGCGCAGCCTATCCTCGACTATGCCGACATGGCGAAGCTGCGCAACATCAGCAAGCACACTGGCGGCAAGTTCAAGTCGCATGAGCTGAACATTTGCTACCCCGTCGCCTGGGGCAAGGAAGGCATCGAGGCGCGCCTGGCCTCGCTGTGCGCAAAGGCGGTCGACGCGGTCAGGTCGGGCCACAACATCCTGATCATCACTGACCGCAAGTTCGACGCCGAGCACGTCGCCATCCCGGCGCTGCTCGCGACGTCCGCGATTCACCTGCACCTGGTCAGCAAGGGCT
>DATLGF010000493.1:0-5570 GCA_035540575.1 Noviherbaspirillum sp. | reverse complement strand
ATGGACCGCAATCGGATAGCCGTGCCACAGCACGCGCAACTGTTCCAGCGCCTCGATCTGTTCGAGCGGGGAAACCTGCAGCGTCGGATAGGTGCGCAGGAAATCCCGGCTGTACGCATACAGGCCGATGTGGCGAAGCGGCGTGTAGTCCGGCGGCAGCACATCGGTCGCGCGGGCAAAGCCGTCGCGGTGCCAGGGAATCGTCGCGCGCGAGAAATAGAGTGCGCGCCCCGTGCGGTCGAGCACCACCTTCACGACGTTCGGATTGAAGGCGTCGGATGCGGATTCAATCGGATGGGCGGCGGTCGCCATCGGCACGTCGGTACGGATCAGCGCCGCGGTCGCCGCGACCAGCGACGGATCGATCAGCGGCTCGTCGCCCTGGACATTGACGATCACCGCATCGCCGGGCAGCGCCAGCGCATCGGCCACTTCGGCGATGCGATCGGTGCCGGACGGATGGTCGGCCCGCGTCATGCACGCCTGGATGCCGTGCTCGCGGCAGGCGGCAAGGATGTCGGCATGATCGGTCGCCACCACCACCCGGTCGGCGCCGGACAGCGCAGCGCGCTCGGCCACGCGCACGACCATCGGCTTGCCGCCCAGATCCGCCAGCGGCTTGTTCGGCAGGCGCGTGGAAGCCAGGCGTGCCGGAATGATGACGGTGAAAGACATTGCGAAGTTTGCGAAGCGGGTGGCGCGCTCAGGCAGCGTTGGTGGCGGCGGGCGGTGCGTTCAGGTCGCGCGCCTGGTCGGCCCACATGATCGGAATGCCGTCACGGATCGGATAGGCAAGCTTGTCGGCATTGCAGATCAGTTCCTGGGCGGCCTTGTCGTACTGAAGCGGCCCCTTGCAAATCGGGCAGACCAGGATGTCAAGCAGTCGGGAGTCCACGACATTTCTCCACTATTCGGTGCGCGAGCGCGGGGTCGACCTCGGCGCTCACGGGGACGACCCACAGGCGCGGATCGCGTTGGAAGGATTCGAGTTGCAGGCATTTTACTGCATCCTTCTCCGTGATCAGGATGGCATCGGCGTGCATGTGCGCAAATGGATCGTGGGCAAAATCGTAGTGATCCGGCAAGGCGAGCGTGTCGGCCAGCGGCACGCCGGCATCGCGCAGCATCGTGAAGAAACGCTCGGGGTTGCCGATGCCGGCTGCGGCCGCCACACGCAGGCCGGCAGCGGCAAAGGCCGGCAGCGGGCGCTGCTCGCGCGCGTCGGCCAGATGCAGCGCCTGCGGCGCATTGAGACGCATCTGGAATACCGGTTGCGGCAGGCCGGGCGGGATGACGTCGCCGTTGACGACGGTGAAATCGCGGCGCCGCGACGCCGGTTCGCGCAAGGGCCCGGCGGGCAACAGCCAGCCGTTGCCGTTGCCGCGTGCGTCGCACAGCACGATTTCGACATCGCGTGCCAACGCATAGTGCTGCAGGCCGTCGTCGGCGATGATGAGGTTGACGTTCGGGAAAGCCGCCAGCAGCGCGCGTGCAGCGGCGACCCGCTCGCGCCCGACCACGACCGGGCAGGCGGCGCGGCGCGCGATCAGCAAGGGCTCGTCCCCGACTTCGGCCGCGCTTGAAGAGGGATTCACGAGCGTCGGCTTGCGGCTGCTCGCGCCGTAGCCGCGCGACACCACGCCGGGAACGAAGCCGAGGCCGCGCAATGCCTGCACCAGCCAGATCGTGAATGGCGTCTTGCCGGTGCCGCCCACGAACACATTCCCTACCACGACGACCGGAACGCCGACGCGTTCGCTCCTGAGCAAGCCGGCGCGGTAGAGTGCCCGGCGCAGCGTGACGATACAGAGGAACAGCAGCGCGACCGGCACCAGCAGCCAGGCCAGCGCGCCGCGCGCAAGCCATGCGCGGGTGAGCGTCGTTTCGAGCAGGGAATGCGGCGCGGGCAACGTCGTTTCGGGAAGGAAGCGCCGCGGCCGTTCAGCGCTTGCCGCTGGCCTGGGCGGCGAAGGTGACCTTCTCGAAGCCGGCCAGGCGCGCCGCTTCGAGCACGTTGATCACCGCCTGGTGCGCGGCCGAGGCGTCGGCATTGATGATGACCACCGGATCGCGGCGATCCTGCCCGCGGGCGGCGGCGGTATTGGCCAGCTCGGCGGCCAGGCCCATCGCATCGCGCGCCGCGATCTGGGTGTTGTCGACCGCGTACTGGCCGCGCGCATCCACCGCGACATTGATTTCCAGCGGCTGCTCCAGCGCCTTCTCGGCGTCGGCCGTGGGCAGCGTGATCTGCAACGCGGTGAACTTGCTGTAGGTGGTGGTGACCATCAGGAAGATCAGGATCACCAGCAGCACGTCGATGAATGCGATCAGGTTGATCTCGGGCGCTTCACGCACCCTGCCCTTGCGGAAGTTCATGACCTGACCTTAGCGGCGGTTGCCGTGAACGATGTCGACGAACTTCACCGCCTGCTGTTCCATGTCGAGCACGAAACTATCGACCTGGGCCCGGAAGTGGCGGTAGAACACCAGCGCCGGCATCGCGATTGCCAGTCCGAAGCCGGTGTTGTAGAGGGCCACCGAGATGCCGTGGGCGAGCTGGCCGGGATTGGTGCCGACCGCGCTCTGCGAGCCGAAGATCTCGATCATGCCGACGATGGTGCCGAACAGGCCGAGCAGCGGCGCCAGCGTGGCGATCGTGCCGAGCGAGGTCAGGAAGCGCTCGAGCTCATGGGCCGTGCCGCGCCCGGCCTCCTCGATCGATTCCTTCATCACCTCGCGCGGGGCGTTCACGTTGCGCAGTCCGGCGGCCAGCACGCGGCCGAGCGGGGAATTCTGCTCCAGGTTGTCCAGCACTTCCTTGCCGACCTTGCCGCCGCGATGGACGCGCACCACCTCGTCGAGCAGATTCGGCGGCAGGATGCGCGCGCGCCGCAAGTACAATACGCGCTCGATGATCAGGGCCAGGGCGATGATGGAAGTGATGATCAGGAAGTAAATCGGCCAGCCGGCGGCCTGGATGATGGCGAGCAAAACACAGCTCCTCGGGGTGGATGATACGGATGCAGAATGTAGCGTTTCGCCCGGAGGCGAGCAAGCACTCCAGACAGCGTTACTCCTGGAAAAGTTCTTCACAGCACTGTGGATAACTTTGTGGGCAATTGCCCGATGGCGCCGGGAAGGCCTTGATTTTAAAGGGAAAACCCGTGCCGGCTGGAAATTGGGCTCAGCGCAATTTCCCTTTTAGATCAATGACTTGCACCAACATTCGTGGCGCGGAAATGAATTTTTACAGAAAAGTGACGTGTTGTTGCGCCTGTGGACATGTTTTCCCTTGGGAGACCGCATGAATCCTGGGCTCGAGGAAGAAAACCGCGATGCGGCGCCCCCGGTACTGACGGTCTCGGCGCTGAATCAGGCGGTCTCCCGCCTGCTGGAGCGCAGCTTTCCGCTGGCCTGGGTTTCCGGCGAAGTATCGAACTTCACGCGCGCCGCCTCTGGCCACTGGTACTTCACCCTCAAGGACAACGCGGCCCAGGTTCGCGCCGTGATGTTCCGCGGCCGGGCCCAGTATGCCGGGTTCACTCCGCGTGAAGGCGACAAGGTCGAGGTGCGCGCGCTGGTCACGCTGTATGCGCCGCGCGGCGATTACCAGCTGAACGTGGAAGCGATCCGCCGCGCCGGTATCGGCAATCTGTATGAAGCCTTCCTGCGCCTCAAGGCGAAACTCGAAGCCGAAGGCCTGTTCGACCCGGCGCGCAAGCGCCCGCTGGCACTGTTCGCGCGCACGATCGGCATCGTCACCAGTCCGCAGGCAGCGGCGCTGCGCGACATCCTCACCACCCTGCGCCGGCGCGCGCCGCATCTGCGGGTGATCCTCTATCCGGCCCCGGTCCAGGGCGCCGGCGCAGCCGAGAAGATCGCCGAGGCGATCGGCACCGCGTCCGCGCGCGCCGAATGCGATGTGCTGCTGGTATGTCGCGGCGGGGGCAGCATCGAGGACCTGTGGTCCTTCAACGAGGAAGTGGTGGCGCGCGCGATCGTCGCCTGCTCGATGCCAGTCATTGCCGGCGTCGGCCATGAAACCGATTTCACGATCGCCGATTTCGCGGCCGATCTGCGCGCACCGACGCCGACCGCCGCCGCCGAAATGGCCGCCGCGCCGCGCGAGCAATGGCTGCAGATGCTGCAGGCGCACGCCGACGACCTGGGCCGCGCGCTGGTCCGCCGCCATGGCGACGCCGGCCAGCGGCTCGACTGGCTGGCGCGCCGGCTGGTCAGCCCGGCCGCCTACCTGCAGCGCGAACGGCTGCGCCTGCGCGGGATGCAGGCCGGCCTGGGCCATGCGCTGCACGCCCCGGTGCAGCGTGCCCGACTCGCGCTGGCGCGGCTGCACGCGCGCCTGGATCGCCAGCTTCCGGATACGGCCGTCGGCCGCAGCCGGCTCACGCACGCGCAGCAGCGCATCCAGCAACAGCTTGCGGCGGCGTTGCTGCAGCACCGCCAGCGGCTGGCGTCGCTGCAAGCCCAGCTTTCCCTGCTCGATCCGCAGCGCACCCTCGAGCGCGGCTATGCGATCGTGCAGGACGACAAGGGCCAGGTGGTGCGCTCGCCGCGCCAGCTGCGGCCCAACAGCACGATCTCCGTGCGCGTGGCCGAGGGCAGCGCCGAGCTCGGCATCGCCAGCGTGCAGCCGCGCCTCGAATAAGCATTTACGTCCCACAATGGCCCGGGCTTTTCCCAAGCCCGAAGGCCTGCAGCGACGGGGCATCCGACGTACAATTGGTGGCTTTGCAAAAGAACATCAACCGCACTAGAGAAAGGACCGACGATGGAACACACTCTCCCACCCCTGCCCTACGCCAAGAACGCGCTGCAGCCGCACATCTCCGAAGAGACCCTCGAGTACCACTACGGCAAGCATCATCAGGCCTATGTCACGAACCTGAACAACCTGATCAAGGGCACCGAATTCGAAAACGCGTCGCTGGAAGACATCATCAGGAAATCCTCCGGCGGCGTCTTCAACAACTCGGCCCAGGTGTGGAACCACACCTTCTTCTGGAACTGCATGAAGCCCAACGGCGGCGGCGCACCGGGCGGCGCGCTGGCTGACGCGATCAACGCCAAGTGGGGCTCGTTCGACAAGTTCAAGGAAGAGTTCAGCAAGTCCGCAGTCAGCAACTTCGGCTCCGGCTGGACCTGGCTGGTGAAGAAGGGCGACGGTTCGGTCGACATCGTCAACACCTCCAACGCCGGCACCCCGCTGACCACCGCCGACAAGGCGCTGCTGACCTGCGACGTGTGGGAACACGCGTACTACATCGACTACCGCAACGCCCGTCCGAAGTTCGTCGAAGCGTTCTGGAACGTTGTGAACTGGGAATTCGCCGAGAAGAACTTCGCGTAAGCCCGGTCGTGGCCGCGATAACGGCCATACCGCTGCAAGCCCGCGGACACGCACCGCGGGCTTTTTTTCGTCTCAAGCGCCGCCGCCGCGACGTTCAGGAAGGCAGCATCAGCGGCTCGCGCAGCCGAATGATGTGCCGCACGTCGTCGCTGCCGATCACCTCCACGCTGTTGACGCTGGTTGCGACCTGCTCGACATAGAC
>DATLGF010000492.1:0-6820 GCA_035540575.1 Noviherbaspirillum sp. | reverse complement strand
ATTCGGGCCACTAAGGGGGCCCCGCGTGCGGGGAAGGGGGAACACTGTCCGGAGGCGTGGAGGTTGTCGCCTTCAAGGCGGCCCGCGGGATTTTCAGGCGGTCAGCGTGGCGGCGCTGGCCCGAAGGTTCGACGGTCCACGTCCACCACCGTCGCCCTATAGACCAACTCGGACGCTAACACTGTCGGGACGATTCGCAATGCGCTCTGCCTTCAAACTGCTTCCGGTCGCCTTTGTGGCGGCTTTGCTCCTTCCACTCCCTGCGCTTGCGGATTACGCGGGTCTCAAGCAAATCAATGACATCATTCGCGGCGCTCCGGGTGTTTCGACTGTCGCAACGGGCGCTGGTGTCTCTGCTACGGCTTCCGGCGTTCATACCGCGAGCACGAACGGGCTGAAGATCCCAGTTCCTACCTCCGCAACGGCACATATTCCTAAGGCGTCTGTTGCTACCGCTGCGCGTGCTGCTGTTCGCCTCATGGGGCCCATTGGTACAGCGGCTACGGCTTACAACATCTATCGCGAGCTGCAGGACAGCGGTTTGCACACTTGCCCGCCTCCGGACTTCTTCTGTAAGCAGGTTCCCGAACAAGTGAATCCTCGGCCCGCCCATCATCGCCTCTACTTTGAGGTGACTCCCGGTAAGAACTACGCTCAGGAGATTGACGCGTGCTGGGACTCGAAAACGGTCCAGTACGATAACAATCCCAATGGCGACGCCCGTGTAAAGACCGCGACTAGCGTCAAGGTAGGGGCTGAAACCACTTATCAGGGTAACGTTGTGAAGCCGTGTCAGACAGTCGGGGGCACTCAGCCAAACTATGTGTACAACTATGTGAGGTTTCATCAGTGGCTGAGTTGTCCGTCCGGGTACACGCTGAATACCGCGACAAATATGTGCGTGTCGAACACGACTGTTACTAGGCCGTTCTCTGACCCCGAATTCGACCAAGAGCTCCTCGATCGGATTAATGCCAATCCTGAGAGGGCGAAGCGTTACTACGATGCTATTCAGAACGATTTGGATCGCACTTGGTATCCGCTGCCGCGTGAGGCGCTTGTTCCGACAAACACCCCCGTGGACGTGAGTGCTCCGCCTGTAAGCACGCCACAAAGGACAGTGCAAACTGAGACCATTACAAAGCCGGACGGTACCACTGAGACAAGGACTAAGACTGAACAGACCACCGTCACGCCTCAGCGTACCGGGACCACGACTGGTAACACTCAAGTCACGTATCCGTCTAGCACGACTCAGATCACCACGATCGTCAATAACACCACCAACGAGACCACGACGCACACTACTGTCATAAATCATCCGGCTGAGTCGCCTAGTGAATTGGAGATTCCTGAGGATTACGCACGGGAGGGCACGTTAGGCGAAGTGCTCGAGGCCATTCGTGCCGACGGCGCTCCGGATATGGAGGATCAGCGTCCGCTCGTCGATAGTGCGGTCGCGAAGCACCAGGGCGATCTAGATAAGCTGTATGGCGATCTGCCATCCGGAATGGCTGAGGATAAGGACCGTTTTTTCTCATGGGTTTGGTCTCCTGAAATTGGGGTCTGCTCTCCGTTCGGCGGTGTGGTCGCGGGGCACGAGATTGTCTGGGATCTGTGTCCAACGATTGAGATGATTCGCGATGCGTTGGGCTGGCTTTTCGCGTTGTTTTCGGCCTGGACGGTCTACGGCCAAATGTTCAAGAGGTACGACTGATGCTCAAGCTTATTTCCATGCTAGCGACGGGCATACCGGCTGTAATCGGTGGGTTGATCGCCTTCCTCGGTCGCAAAGCTGGTGTCGCTGCCGCTTCGATCGCATCGTTCGTGATCATCACCATGGGGCTAATCCTGTGCCTCAACGCGATCCTGCAAGCGCTGCTTGCGATGCTCGTTATTCCTGCATGGCTGGCCAACTCTATCGGGCTGTTCATCCCAATTAATTGGTCGGCATGCCTCGCTGCCATCGTCTCTAGCAAGATCTGCCGGGCGGCTTACGAGATGGCTAAGTTCAAGATCGTTGCAATTAACAATGCGAGCTAACCATGAGTGACTACATCGTGACAGGCAAAAAGGGCAACGGCAAAAGCCTTGTCTGCGTCGGCAAAATCCGCGACGCATTGATGGCAGGTAGGGCGGTTGCAACGAACCTTGATCTCAAGCTAGACAAGCTGCTTCCGCCGCACATCAAGAACGTCCGTTGCTACCGGCTTCCGGACTATCCAAGCGTCGAGGATATGGAAGCGCTCGGCATGGGCTCGGACAAGCTCGATGAATCGTCTTATGGGCTGATCGTCGTCGATGAATGCGCAACCTTCCTCAATACGCGTGAGTGGGGCGACAAGAAACGGCAACCGCTGCTGAACTGGTTCGTTCACTCCCGCAAGTACCGGTGGGAGACCATGTTCATCGCGCAGAACATCAACCAGCTCGATAAGCAGCTACGGGAAGCGCTCGCCGATCATCACGTTGTATGCAAGCGCATCGACAAGCTACGGATCCCATTCCTCGGCCCGTTGACAAAGCATGTGCTCGGGTTCGAGTTGCGTCCGCCAAAAGTGCATGTCGCGGCGGTCCGCTATGGCATGGAGCATTCCGCGCTGATCACTGACCGGTGGACCTATCGCGGCGTCGGACTCTATGCGGCTTACGACACTGAGCAAGTCTTTGATCCTGAGTATCCGCATGGGCTGTACTCGTACCTCTCACCCTGGCATATCGCAGGGCGGCACGGCGAAAGGGAGTTCCGGTTGCGGGATCTGTTCAAGCCTGCAAAGCCTCGTAGGCGTGAACTAAAGCCCAAGCGGCCTATCGTGGCTCTGCTGCAGCAGTTACCGCCAGACGAACGGATAAAGCATCTGAAGCGTTTTCAGGCTGCGGGGGTTGTGTGATGCGTCGTGCGTCGGTGATTGCGCTCTGTGCGCTGCTGGTGGGCTGTGCGGCCCCGCATCCGATGGGTAAGGACCTGCGGGCGGACAGGCCCATGGTGGTCTGCGCAGATCGTGTCGCCTATCAATGCTCCCGCATTACGGGGAGGGCGTTGTTCTAGGGCGGCGGAGGCGACTGCGCTAGCGGGCGCCGCAGGCGCCCTAGATTTATACCTAGGACACTTAAAGAACAAAAGCAGGAAAGAAGTAAAAAAAATGCCCCGGTCAACTCTGCCAAGTCGCCGGGGCTCGCATCCACAAAGCTAAAGGAGATTGAATGCTTGCCCGCACTTTAGACAAGTTCGCTCGCAATATCAATGGCGATGTCTTCACCCGGCGTAAATCCGTGACGATCACTGAGTTTCCTCAAGGGGTCGAGGTGCTTGTGAACGAGAACCATGAAACCTGTTCAGACGGCGAGATGTATGTCGAGGTTCAGCGTGCGGAGCGCGGCGAAGGGGACCGGGAGAAAAACATCGCCAGGGCGGCGCGGCGGGCCAAAACGCAAGTGCGCCGACGCTGCAAGATGATCGGGGCAGACTGCATGCTGACGCTCACGTATCGCGAGAACATGCAGGACGTAGAGCGCCTAGAGCGTGATGTGAAAGCCTTCGTGAAGCGGCTTCGCGACCTCGGGCCGTTCGAGTACGTCCTTTGCATCGAACCTCAAAAGCGCGGGGCTCTGCATGTGCATATGGCGTGCCAATCGTTCCCGGCATGGATGGTTAATAGCGACGGCGTGCGGGTCAAGAGCTTCAACCTGATTCGCTCGATCTGGCGGCGTGTAGTCGGTCGTGACAATGGCAATGTGGACGTGACTAGGCCACGCGGCCGCAATGCGGCGCATCGGATCGCTTCCTACATCGCAAAGTACGTTGCAAAGAATGTCGAAGATTCCGAACTCAATGCCAAGCGGTATTGGTCAAGCAAGGGCATACCTGCGCCTAAGGTCACGCGTATCTGGTTCGACGGCAGCATGCCTACCGTGGATATGCTCGAACTCGTCATGGCGGACTTTCTTGGGCGCGGCTATTCAGATTTCACGCACTATCAGGACCGGTTTAACGAGTTCCATTGGTTCGCTGCGTCGAAGCCTTCATGATGGCATAATCCCGGCCCGATGCAGTTAGACTTATTCGGGTATGAACCATTGTCTCCAGAGGCCCGGGAGGCACTTCTAGCAGGGATACGGCGCGAGTATTGGTTCCTGAGGAACCTGAGAAAAGCGCGGTATGGTGGGGCTCAGCAGCGTCGGCATTATCGGATCGTCGCGGCCCATAAAAAAAGCCTGCTCATGGCAGGCTTTAGCAAGCGGGAAGTATTGGATTTTCTAGCGTGCTGCAGGTCCGGTTGTCGGGCTCAGCGCTGCCTTCAATGCGTCAATGACGGCGCGGGCAAACTTGCGCATCCGATTTAACATAATACAAATTATACGGCTCCGTGTGTGACCACCCAACAGGCCACTACGCCTGCGCCGGGTCCACGTGTCCCGCACGGAACATGCGCACCAGATCTCCGGCGGCCAATGCCTGCCCTGCATAGGTGAACGTGCCTGGCCCGGAAACTTCGGTCAGGGCGTCATGCAATGCGGCGAACGCGCGACGCGCCAAAGAAGCACCGAGGCTGACGCGCGTCGCACCTGCCGCACGCAGGTCGGCAACCGCGTATTCGATGCCGGGAAGCCCCATCATGACGTTCAGCGGTCGGTCGATCGCGGCCACCACAGCGCGGATGTCCTCCAGCCGGCGCAGTCCTGGGGCAAACAGCACGTCGGCCCCTGCCTGCTGAAACGCCTGCAGCCGCCGTATGGTGTCGTCCAGATCCTCTCGGCCGATGATGAAGTTGTCGGCGCGTGCGGTGAGCACGAATGGAAATGGCAGCCGGCGCGCCGCCGCGACAGCCGCCTCGATCCGCTCCACAGCGACGTCCAGCGGATACACCGGATCGTCGCGGCGGCCGGTGGCGTCTTCTATGGAAGCGCCGACCGCGCCGGCGGCGGCCGCCAGACGGATAGTTTCGGCCACCGTCTCCGGGTCGTCGCCGAAGCCGTTGCCGAGATCGGCGCTGAACGGTAATTCGCACGCCCCGGCGATCTCCGCGATATGGCCGAGCATGCGCTCGCGCGCCACCTTTCCGTCTTCCACGCCGTTCGAGAACGCGCAGCCGGCGCTGCTCCCGGCAAGTGCAGGAAAGCCGAGATGGCACATCATGCGCGCGCTTCCGATGTCCCAAGGATTCGGGATCACGAAGCTGGTGCCGCCCACGTGCAGATCACGAAAACGCGTGGCAAGGCGATGCTGGCGCTGGTTCATGGCTTCCTCCACCCGGTGATCTTGCAAGTCTACGAAGCCGCGGGGCCGCTGCTCAAATGATTTCTCCGCGCCACTTCAATGCGCGGCGCGCATGGTCTGCCTCAAGCGTTCACGAACTTCGAGGATGGCGAGCGGGATTGAAACGCCAGCTTCCAGCAGCGGCGCCGGCGCCCGCCTGCGCGGCTCTCAGCCCTTGGCCAGCGTGTGCCAGACCATGTAGATGCCGAGCGCGCAGATCGACAGGAAGAAATAGCGCCGGAAGGTGTCGGCATTCATCCGCTCACGCAGGCGTTGGCCGATCATCATGCCGGCGAAGGCCGGCAGCAGCGCCAGCACCGAGGTGCCGGCGACTGTTGTCTGGAAGCGTCCGGCCGCCACGAGACCGAGCGCCATGCCGAACGAGCAGACCGCGAAGGTCAGGCCGAGCGTCTGGATCAGCGCATCCTTGTCCAGCCGCAGCGAATTCACGTACGGCACCGCGGTTACCGCCAGTCCGGTCGAGCCGTACAGCACGCCGGTTACGATGCCGGTCACCGGCGATAAGCGTCGCTCCCAGCGATCCGGCACGCTGAATCGGGCACGCGACAGCCCGAGCACGCCATAGGCCGCGAGCACCGCGCCGAGCAGTATCGATGCAAGATCCGGATCGGCAAGCAGGCGTACGCCGAAGAATGATCCGACGAACAGGCCGGCCACCAGGGTGCCGAAGCGGCGCAACAGGTAGAGGAAGCGCGGTCCGGCCACAAGCTGCCAGACGTTGGTCACCAGCGTCGGCAGCACCAGCAGCGCGACGGATTCGGCCGGCCCCATCACCGGGGCCAGCAAGGCCATCCCCACTGTCGGCAGGCCCATGCCGATCATGCCCTTCACCATGCCCGCGAGAATGAAGGTGATGGCGATCAGCGCCAGACTCGTCATCGGATAGTGCATGGCCGCCATCCTGCAGCGGTCACCGGCAGTCGTGCGGACGGAAACGGAAGGCCTCTGGCTGCCGTTTCATCATCTGACCGGGCCCTTCCATGACACCTTGACACTGCCTTGCAGGATCGTGGTCTGGCAGGCCATCCGGTATCCGCGCGCGAGCTCGCTTTCACTCAGGTGATCGCGCTCCTTGTCCTTCACCGGCGCAAGATTCTCCAGCCCATCCTCGATCAGACATTTGCAGGTGCCGCACTTGCCGCCGCCGCACTTGAACGGAATGCCGCCCTTCTCGCGCAAGGACACACGCAGCAGGTTGCTGTTCGCAGGCGCCTTCGCGACCTTGCCGTCATTGGTCAGGAAGGTGATTTCGACCGCGTCGACGGCGGCATCGGTCAGCAACACCGCGCTTGCAGGGCTTGGTCCGTCACGCATCGCGCACCCCTTCCAGCTGTGCGCGCTCGGCAAGCCCGGGATCGATCCCGTCCTGGGTCAGCTCCACGTCATGCGTGATCCAGAGCTGGCAGGCGAGCCGGTAGCCTTGCGCGAGCCGCTCGCCGAGCCGCTTCTTTTCCTTCCAGTTCGGCGCCGGCAGGTTTTCGCCGCCGGCGAGCACGATGCATGCGCATTTCGTGCACTTGCCCATGCCGCAGCCATAGGAAA
>DATLGF010000491.1:0-4514 GCA_035540575.1 Noviherbaspirillum sp. | reverse complement strand
TTCCGGCACCAGGCAGCGGCTGGCCGGGCGCTTTGCGCCGGGCGTCGCGCGGCTGCTCGTGATCCCGGGCACCGCGCACAACACGATTTCATTCAGCCCCGCCTATGAGGCGGCGCTGCGCGCGCGTCCCGAATAGCGCGGCCGGCCACGCTGCTGCCGGCATGCCGCAGTACCGGGCGGGCGCCAGCCGCTGCCTGGTGCCGGAACGCGCGACGGTGTTGCACCGTTGTGTCGTTTTCGGACCACTATTGCCGTATGGCAATATCGTCGCCGCCATCATATACTGCCGAACTCGCGCCTTGTCCAGAGACGTGCGAACACCCGCTGGACAGTCTGACAATGCAATAGTGGAAAAAGTATGAATCTGCGCAATTTACGCATCTCCCGCCGCCTCGGCCTGGCCTTCGGCGCCATCCTGGCCATCCTCCTGCTAACGGTGGGCGCCTCTGTCTACCTGCTCAGCGAAAACAAGGCACGCCTGATTCAAGGCCTGGAGACGGCCAACGCCAAGGCCGTGGTTGTCGCCGACATGAAGAGCGCGCTGCTTGAAGGCGGGATCGCAATGCGCAACATGCTCGACATCACCTCCTTCGACCGCCACAAGAGTCGGGCGGACCAGCAGAATGCGCGCTATGCGGCGGCACGCGAGCGGGTGACTAAGCTGAACCTGACCGAGCAGGAACGCGCGCTGCTCGACGCCATCGTCGCGCTCGACGAGCAGGTCGCGAGCCGCTACCAGATGGCGGTGCGCCAGGCCGAGAACATGAACACCGAAGGTGCGGCATCGCTGATCACCAACCATATCGATCCGGCCAACTTGAAGGCGGTCGAAGAGATGGACAAGCTGGTGCGCCTGGCCGAGGCGGCCGCGCGGCAGGTGCTGGACGATTCGGTGCGTGCCGACCACCAGCTGATGATGCTGATGGCGCTGATCAGCGTGATCGCGGTGGCCATCGGCGCCGCGCTGGCCTGGCTGATCACCCGCAGCATCACGCAGCCGCTCGACGAGGCGGTGGCAATCGCGGAAAGCGTCGCGCGCGGCGACCTGACCTCGGAAGTCAGCGACGACGCGGCCGACGAGATCGGCCGTCTGCTGGGCGCGCTGCGCCAGATGAACATGAACCTGCGCGAGATCGTTTCAAAGGTGCGCAACGGCACCGACGCGATCAGCGCCGCGTCCTCGAACATCGCGGAAGGCAGCGCCGACCTGTCGGCCCGTACCGAGCAGCAAGCCAGCTCGCTGGAGGAAACCGCGGCGGCGATGGAGGAACTGACCTCGACCGTGAACAACAATGCCGAAAGCGCCCGCACCGCCACCCAGCTGGCGTCGTCCGCCTCGGAAGTCGCTGAAAAGGGCGGCGTGGCGGTAAACAACGTCGTGCGCACGATGGAAGGCATCAAGGACTCGGCGCGCAAGATCGCCGACATCATCGGCGTCATCGACGGCATCGCATTCCAGACGAATATTCTTGCTCTCAACGCCGCGGTGGAAGCCGCGCGCGCCGGCGAGCAGGGCCGCGGCTTCGCGGTCGTCGCCAGCGAAGTGCGCAACCTCGCGCAGCGCTCGGCAGTGGCCGCCAAGGAGATCAAGGCCCTGATCGACGACTCTGTCGGCAAGGTCGAAGCGGGCAGCAAGCTCGTCAACGACGCCGGCGCCACGATGGACGAGGTCGTGCAGGGCGTCGAGCGCGTGACGCGCATCATCACCGAGATCATGGAAGCGACGCAGGAGCAGAGCCAGGGCATCGGCCAGGTCAATCAGGCGATGAGCCAGATGGATCAGGTCACCCAGCACAATGCCTCGCTGGTCGAGGAAACCGCGACGGCCTGCCATTCGATGCAGGAACAGGCGGTGGCGCTCGCCCAGATCGTCAGCGTGTTCCGCGTGTCGCACACGGCCGAAGACAAGCAGCCGTCGGCCTCGCGCGAACTGGTGCTGGCGTCTCACTGATCCCCCCGCGCGTGCCGGCGCCCGCATGCGGCCGGCACGCTGCGTCGCTGCCGGGCTGGTAGCTGACCGGCCTTATTTCGGCAGCACGCGCATCAGCCGCGCGTATCCCGCCTTCGCGTCGCCGGCGATACTTGTCGAGAACAAGTTGCCATACTGCCGGTCGAAATCGTCCGCTGACAGCGTCCCCCGGCTTGCACAGTCGCGGATCGCTTCACGCAATTCCCGCAACTGCTCCGTCGACAGGTGCTGCGCCAGCTGCTGCAGCACCTGCTGCATGTCGGCGCCGCGCTCGATCGCGATCGGGCTGCCGCCGTAATGCGGGAATCTGCGCGCAGCGGCGTTGCTTGCCTCGGCCTGCGCGGGCTTTGCCTGCCTCAGCTTGTTCAGGTGTTCATTGAGTTCGCTGCGCAGGTTGCCGAATGCTTCCTCCTGCTTTTCGCGGCGGCGCAGCGCGGCCGGATCCTGCCGTTCCTGCGACGAGAGCGGGGCGAGCAGCGGTTCGATGTTCTCGCCAAGGATGGGCTTGAGCTGCGCGTTGTACAGCTTGACCGCCTCGCGTCCCTCCGGCGTGTCGCTGGCCCACAGCTGGCCGAGCGCTTGCGACATCTGAGCCAGCTGTTGCGGGCTGAACCGCGCCTTCATTGCATCGACCAGTTCGCTCGACGATTTCGTGTAGATCGCAGCGTCCGGATTGGAAGCGGGCGCGGGCGCGGCGTGCGCATGCAGATCCCGTTCTATCGCCTGTGCGAGTCCATGCAGCTGCGCCAGCGCCTGCGGATGGGCAGGGTCGATCATGCCCGGATAGCGCGCCGCGAAAGCCTGCAACGCCTGTGCCGGCGGTGCGCCGGCACGGGCGGCGTGTAGGCAGCCGAGGATCGTTGCGCGCAGCTGATCCAGGTGCCCGCCCGACTGCGCGCTCCAGCCGGCCTGCTTGAGCTCGGCATGCCATTGCTGCGGCGATATCGTGGCATTGTGTTCCATCTTCAGCGCGCCCAGCATGTGCGACATGGCCTGCGCCGAGCGTGGATCGGCGACCGGGAACAAGGGCGCGAGGGTCGGATATTCCTGATTGAAGCGTGCGACGACGTTGCGCGGATCGACGCCGTGGTCGATTGCCTGCTGATGCTGCATCAGCGTGTTGCGCAAGGCATCCAGGTGCGCCGTCGTCCAGCCGGCCTGCTTGAGCGAGCCGAGCAGCCGGGCCGGGTTCGCGCCGGCATGGGGAGGGGGAGTCTGTGGCGCGGCGCTGCCCGTCTGTCTGAAAAAATGGTTCCTGCCCGCATTGCGCAGTGGCGACGGCGGTGCCAGCGGTTCCAGCAACGCGCGCAGCTCCGGCTGGTGGCCGCCGAGCCGCTGCGCGGTGTCTGCGGCCGCACGGCCGACCCGGGCCTGGGCGGCCGGGTCCAGAGACCGGATGTGCTGATTGACGATGCGCGCGGCCTTGAGCCGATTCTCGGGCGTAAGCCGTTCCGCATTGCCCAGCAGGTTGACCAAGGCCGTTTCCACCGACTGCCTGTAGGCGTGGCCGTGCGCGCTTGCGTCCGCATGCGGCGGCACTTGCCACAGCAGAATCTGCAGTTGGTTGAGCGCGCGGTTCGCGGTGCTTTGCTTGCCCGCGAGGGTCGCGGCTCCTGCCAGGGCCTGGGGCGCTTCCGGATAGGTGATGCGCGGTCCGGGATTCTGCTGGAACAGCTTGCGCAGTCCGTTCTCGTTCGCCACGCCGAGAAAGTCGCGGTATGCGTGGCTGTGGTCCAGCATGGCTTTCTGCGCGTCGGGTCCCTGTCCCATCAGATGGCGGTGCAGCGCGGAATAGTCGACGCTGCCGCCGGGGATCTGGAAGTGCTGTTCGAGCGCTTGCACGTATTGCTGCGCGGTGAGCTGAGGACGCTGCGGCTGCGCGTGGAACGGTTGCCCGCTGCTTGCGCCATGTGCGTGGTGAGCGGACTGGAAGTGGGAGGCGTGCGGCCCTTGCATGGTCGGTTTCCCTGAATGCGCAGAGGAGCGTTGCAGTTGACCGATGAGTGGCCGCGTCCGCTTCGTCGGTTCCCGCATCCCCGGACGTGCTCAGCCCTCGTCGGGGCTCGCGCCGCGGCGCATGCGCCTGCGCCAGGCTTCCCTGGTCAAGATGTACGTTCTCATCCGGTACCTCGGACCCTGTACCTTCCCGATCGGCACAAAGCCGAGACGCTCCAGCATTCGCGCCGACGCGAGGTTTGGAAGATCGTTGGCGGCGCCCACGCGTTCCTGCCCGAGGGTTTCGAACGCGTGACGCAGCAGCGCGTCGAGCGCTTCGATCGCGTAGCCGCGATGCCAGTGCTCGGGGTGAAGGGCGGCCAGCGGCTCCAGCAGTCCGGCCAGGCGCGGTTCATGGCTGGTGCTGGCCGCCGCCGGATTCAAACCGGCGCAGCCGACCGGCGCGCCGTTGTCGGCCAGGCGCAGCACCCACAGACCCGTTCCCGTCTCGCGGCGAGACAGGCAGATATTGAGCGTCGCCCGAGCGACATCCATCGACACCGGCTGATCGTCGAACAGAAAACGCCGCACCTGCAGCTCCGACCAGAGC
>DATLGF010000490.1:0-5455 GCA_035540575.1 Noviherbaspirillum sp. | reverse complement strand
TCGGCGCCCAGTCCGGGCACGTCGAGCGGTACGAGCTTTGCGAGCTTCCAGCCGGCCGGCAGGCGCGCGACTTCGTCGTCAGGCCGCACGCCCTTCAGGGCGATGAAGCATCCGCCGTCGGCGAGCAGGTGGCCGGACCAGGTGACGAAATCATTCAGTTCCGCAAAGGCGCGAGAGGTGATCACGTCAAACTTCTGCGCGACCTGCATCTGCTCGACGCGCGCATGGTGCACGCTCACGTTCGCCAATCCCAGCTCGGCCTTCACCTGGGTCAGGAAGGCGGTCTTCTTGTGCACGGTGTCGACCAGCGTGAGCTGCATCTCGGGGCGCGCGATCGCCAGCACGATGCCGGGCAAGCCGCCGCCTGCGCCCACGTCGAGCACGTTGTGCGCGCCTGCAAAGGCCGGCACGGCGGCGAGCGAATCGAGCAGGTGCTGCACCACCATCTGGGCCGGATCGCGCACCGCGGTCAGGTTGTAGACCGCGTTCCATTTCGCGAGCAGGCCGAGGTAGTCGATCAGCTTTCCGATCTGGCCGTCATCAAGTTGCAGCTGCAGCGCGTCGACGCCGGCGCGCAGGCGCTCGGTCAGGTGCGCTCGGTCGAAGGATGACATCGGTTTGCTTACGCCGCGCTCTGGGCGTCCTGCCCGTTCAGCAGATCGCGAAAGCCGCCCTTCTTCAGGTGCACCAGCAGCAGCGAGATTGCCGCCGGCGTCACGCCGGATATCCGCGACGCCTGGCCCAGCGTCTCGGGCCGGTGCTTGTTCAGCTTCTGCCGCACCTCGATCGACAGGCCGCGCACGTCCATGTAGTCGAGCTCGGCCGGCAGCTTCAGGTTTTCGTAGTGGTCGTGGCGCTCGACTTCCTTGGCCTGGCGGTCGATGTAGCCGGCGTACTTGACCTGGATCTCGACCTGTTCGCGCACCGCATCGTCCGCCACGCCGGGACCGGCGAGGTCCTGGCCGTCGGCGCCCTTCAACGTCATCAGGCTTTCATAACTGACGTTCGGCCGGCGCAGCAGGTCGGTGAGCGCATACTCTCGCTCAATCGCTTTGCCGAGCACGCGTTCGGCTTCGGCTTCCGGCAGCAGACGGGGATTGACCCAGGTGGATTTCAGGCGTTCGAGCTCGCGCGCGATCGCTTCGCGCTTGCGTTCGAACACTTCCCACTGCGCGTCGCCGACACAGCCGAGCTTGCGGCCGATTTCGGTGAGGCGCAGGTCGGCATTGTCCTCGCGCAGCGAGAGACGGTATTCGGCGCGGCTGGTGAACATCCGGTACGGTTCCTGCACGCCCTTGGTGATCAGGTCGTCGACCAGCACGCCGAGATAGGCTTCGTCGCGGCGCGGCGTCCAGGGCTCGCGGCCCTGGGTCTGCAGCGCGGCGTTGATCCCGGCCAGCAGGCCCTGGGCCGCGGCTTCCTCGTAGCCGGTGGTGCCGTTGATCTGGCCGGCGAAGAACAGGCCGGAGATCGCCCGGGTTTCGAGCGAAGCCTTCAGGCCGCGCGGGTCGAAGTAGTCGTATTCGATTGCATAGCCCGGGCGCAGGATGTGCGCGTTCTCGAGGCCGCGGATCGAATGCACGAGCGCGAGCTGTACATCGAAAGGCAGGCTGGTCGAGATGCCGTTCGGGTAGAACTCGTTCGTGGTCAGGCCTTCCGGTTCGAGGAAGATCTGGTGCGAACCCTTGTCGGCGAAGCGGTGGATCTTGTCTTCGATCGACGGGCAGTAACGCGGCCCCACCCCTTCGATCACGCCGGTGTACATCGGGCTGCGGTCGAGGCCGCCGCGGATGATCTCGTGCGTGCGATCGTTCGTGTGGGTGATCCAGCACGGCATCTGCTGCGGATGCATCGCAGCATTGCCCATCACCGAGAACACCGGGATCGGATCCAGATCGCCCGGCTGTTCTTCCATCACCGAGAAATCGATGCTGCGGCCGTCGATGCGCGGTGGCGTGCCGGTTTTCAGCCGGCCCTGCGGCAGCTTCAGTTCTTTCAGCCGCGCCGACAGCGACACGGCTGGCGGATCACCGGCGCGGCCGGCCGAGTAGTTGTTCAGGCCGACGTGGATCTTTCCGTCAAGGAAGGTTCCTGCGGTCAATACCACCGCACGGCTGCGGAAACGCACGCCAACCTGGGTCACCGCGCCGACGACGCGGTCGCCCTCGACCATCAGGTCGTCGACCGCCTGCTGGAACAACCATAAATTCGGCTGGTTTTCGAGGCGCCGGCGGATTGCCGCCTTGTAGAGGATGCGGTCGGCCTGCGCGCGGGTGGCACGCACGGCGGGGCCCTTCGAGGAATTCAGGATGCGGAACTGGATGCCGCCTTCGTCGGTGGCAATCGCCATCGCACCGCCGAGCGCGTCGACTTCCTTCACCAGGTGTCCCTTGCCGATGCCGCCGATCGACGGATTGCATGACATCTGGCCCAAAGTCTCGATGTTATGAGTGAGCAGCAGGGTTTTCTGGCCCATCCGGGCAGAAGCAAGGGCGGCTTCCGTGCCGGCATGACCGCCGCCGACTACGATGACATCGAACTCTGAAGGGAATAGCATGGTGGCGCCTCGGGGCGACGGGGTAAAGATCGGGACGCGGAGAAGGCGTCAGAGGCGAGATTATAAGTCGTTTCCGGGAGTGCCGGCGACGCCGGGTCGGGTATGTTTCACGTGAAACATGAGGTAGCTAGATGCTGAGGCGCGCGAACGCGTATCCGAGAATAAAGGCGCCGATGACAGCGAGCATCCAGTATTGCCATCCGGTGGCCTCGGCCTTCGCCCCGGTCGGCGATTTTTCCACGCGCCGGGGGATGAATTGAATGGAATTCAATGGGTGCTCAAGGGCCTTGGCGCGTGCCGCCGCACCGATCTCTTCGGCGGCTTCTTCGTCCCTGTCGTCCAGCAAATTGGGCGCCGGCACCCGGTTGTGATAAGGCTGTACATCGGGTGCTTGTTCGACCCGCGCGGCCGAGGCGGCCCCCGCTGTCTTTTGCTGGGTGGGAATATAGCCGGCAAAGCGCTCATCGTCCTCCCGATACATGATCGTGACGGGGTCCAGCGGGTCCTGCTGCAGGAATCGGTCGATGATCGTCCGCTCGACGAGTTCCGGGGCCTGCCCTTCGACAGGCAGGATCACTTCCAGGATCAGATCCTTGTTCAGCAGGGTTTGCACGGCTCGGGCGAAGCGATCTTCTGTCAACACAGGCAGTTTCGCTCGCACACCTGAAAATGGCGTGACGCCGTCGATCATGATCAGCACCAGGCGCTCGCTTTGCGTGAGCCCGCTCTTTTTTTCATGGATTTCCGTGCGACCAGTGTGGGTTCGCTGGAAAGTCGTCGTTTCGCTGAACATTGGCCCCCCGGATTGTTTCACGTGGAACATTGAGCTGGGCCGCTTGAAGTCGGCCCCTGCCCGTTACAATACCAGCTGGACCCGGAGACAAAACTGCCAGGAGAAAAGAAAATGGAAACAAAAGCTTTCAATCCGTTCACATTCAGCACCGTCCCCAACATCGTCTGTGAAGCCGGAAGCAGCGCCCGGATTGGAAGTCTGCTGCGCCAACAGTTTCCCGGCGCGAAGCGGGCGCTGGTCGTGACCGACGCCGGCTTTCTCCGGACCGGCCTGCTCGATGCTCCGCTGCAAGCGCTGCGCGACGCCGATTTCAATCCCCAGATATTCTCGAACGTCGTCGCCGATCCGCCCGAGGCGGTCGTCCTGGAGGCCGTCGACGAGGCGCGTGCCAAACAGATCGACCTCGTCATCGGCTGGGGTGGCGGCAGCTCGATGGACGTCGCCAAGCTGATCGCGGTACTGGTGCCCTCGAACCAGGAACTCAAGACCATGTACGGCATCGGGAATGTGAAGGGGGAGCGTCTGCCGCTCGTGCAGATTCCGACTACCGCCGGCACAGGCTCCGAAGTGACGCCTATCTCGATCGTGACGACCGGCGAAACGACGAAGATGGGCGTGGTCTCGCCGCAGCTCTATGCCGACCTGGCGGTACTCGATGCCAGTCTGACCGTTGGCTTGCCGTCCAAGGTAACGGCTGCCACCGGCATTGATGCGATGGTCCATGCAATCGAGGCGTATACGACCAAGCACAAAAAGAATGCGCTCTCGGACATGCTTGCGCGCCAGGCCCTCTCATTGCTTTCGAACAATATCCTTCAGGCATGCCGTAACGGTGGCGACCTGGCCGCGCGTGAAGCGATGTTGCTGGGCGCCACGCTCGCCGGCCAGGCGTTCGCGAACGCGCCCTGCGCCGCCGTACACGCCCTCGCCTATCCGATCGGCGGAATCTTCCACGTTCCGCACGGCTTGTCGAACTCGCTGGTCCTGCCGCACGTGCTGCGCTTTAACGCACCCGAGGCGGCGAGGCAATACGCGGAGCTGGCGGAGATCGTCGCGCCGCAGGCGCGCGGCAGCGACGAGGCGAGGACCGAGGCCTTGATCGCCCGGATGGACGAGATCGCGCGGGAAACGGGCATCGAAACCCGGCTGCGCGAGGTAGGGATCGCCGAAACCGATCTGGACCGGCTGGCGGATGATGCGATGCTGCAGACGCGCTTGCTCACGAACAACCCGCGCGCCGTGCTGCGTGCGGATGCGCGTGCGATCTATGCAGCGGCACTCTGAATTCGCGCTTTAGGGGGCGATATGTTGCCGGCAAAACTATGCGTTTTTTGCATAAGCTTCACGGATCCACCGCGCCGCCTGCTCGGCGATCATCAGTGTCGGTGAGTTCGTGTTGCCGGAGGTAATGGTCGGCATCACCGAGGCGTCGACCACGCGCAGGCGCCCTACCCCCTTCACCCGCAGGCGACTGTCCACCACGGCAAGCGGATCGTCTGCCTTGCCCATCTTGCAGGTGCCGACCGGATGGAAGATCGTGGTGCCAATGTCGCCGGCGGCCTTGGCCAGCTCCTCCTCGGTCCGGTAGTGCACGCCGGGCCGGAACTCCTCCGGGCGGTACTTCTGCAACGGCGCGGCGGCCGCGATGCGGCGCGTGAGCTTCAGCGCATCGGCCGCGACCTTGCGGTCCTCCGACGTACTCAGGTAATTCGGCGCGATGCGCGGGGCGACCGTCGGATCGGCCGACGTGAGCCGGACATGGCCGCGAGAGGTCGGCCGCAGATTGCAGACACTTGCCGTGAAGGCGGGGAACGCATGCAGCGGCTCGCCGAACTTGTCCAGGGACAGCGGCTGCACATGGTATTCGAGATTCGGCGTGGCCTGGGCCGGGTCGGAACGGGTGAACGCACCCAGCTGAGACGGCGCCATTGACATCGGGCCGCTGCGGGTCAGCATGTACTGCATGCCGATGCGCATCTTCCCGAGCAGGCTGTTGGCCATCGTATTGAGCGTGCGTACGCCCTCGACCTTGTAGGCCATGCGCAGTTGCAGGTGATCCTGGAGGTTTTCACCGACACCGGGCGCCTCCAGTTGCACCGTGATCC
>DATLGF010000489.1:0-2730 GCA_035540575.1 Noviherbaspirillum sp. | reverse complement strand
ACAGCATGAGCGGCCCGCTGTTCGTCGGCAGCAGCACAATGGTGCTGCCGACGAACAGCGGGCCGCTCATGCTGCCCTGCATGCCGGTCACATGGAAGAACGGCAGCACCGCAAGGCCGACGCTGTCCGGCGTCGACGAGAACCATTGCATGCTCGCCACCGCGTTGGCCATCGCGCTGCGATGGGTGTGCATGCAGCCCTTCGGATTGCCGGTGGTGCCGGAGGTATAGGGCATCACGCACAGGTCGTCCGGTCCGGCGGTGAGCGGACCGGGCTTCAGGTTCATCGCCAGCGCGTCCGCCCACAGGGTGACGCCCTTGTCCTCGATCCGTTGCCGTGGCGCGGTCACGAATTCCGGCACGCGCAGGTCGGTGGGGCGCTTCAGGTAGTCGGAGTAGGCGGCAACCAGGATGTTCTGCAGGCCTTCTTCCATCAGCGGCGCCATCTGCGCATACAGGTCCTGTGCGACGATGGCGGCAGTTGCGCCGGTGTCCTGCACATAGTGGCGCAGCTCGTTGGTCAGGTTCATCGGGTTGACCGGCACCACCACCGCATTGGCGCGCAGGATGCCGTAGTAGGCAAGCGCGAACTGCGGGCTGTTCTGCATGAACAGCAGGACCCTGTCGCCGCGCCGCACCCGGCATACCTGGACGAGATAGCCGGCAATGCGCTCGGCCTCGTCCTTGAACTCGGAAAAGCTGATCGGCGTGTCATAGAACAGGATGTAGGGCTTGTTCGGGTAGCGCGCGGCCGAAACCTCGACGTTGTAGAACAGGTTGGTCGCGGGCACGGTCAGTTCATGCGACTGGTTCTGCGGCCAGTGGGCGAAATGGCGATCGGACATGGCAGTGGGTGGTGGTTATTGATAACGCGCCAGTTCCAGCTTGGCGATGGCATTGCGGTGGACTTCATCGGGGCCGTCGGCCAGCCGGATCGAGCGTGCGCTCGCATAGGACTGCGCCAGCGGAAAATCCTGGCTCACGCCGCCGCCGCCATGGGCCTGGATCGCCCAGTCGATCACCTGGCAGGCCATGTTCGGCGCGATCACCTTGATCATCGCGATTTCCTTGGCTGCGGCCTTGTTGCCCACGGTGTCCATCATGTCGGCGGCGTTGAGCACCATCAGGCGCGCCTGGTCGATCAGGATACGCGCGTTCGCAATTCGTTCGCGCCAGACGCCCTGATCGGCGATCCTGCGCCCGAACGCAGTGCGCGCCAGCGTGCGCTTGCACATCATCTCAAGCGCGACTTCGGCGCGCCCGATCAGGCGCATGCAGTGATGGATGCGGCCGGGGCCGAGGCGGCCCTGCGCGATCTCGAAGCCGCGCCCCTCTCCGAGCAGGATGTTGGTGGCCGGCACGCGCACGTTCTCGAAACTGACCTCCGCATGGCCGTGCGGGGCGTCGTCGAAACCGAACACCGAGAGATTGCGCTCGATCTGCACGCCCGGCGTGTCGGTCGGCACCAGGATCATCGATTGCTGGCGATGCCGGTTCGGATTGCTCGGGTCGGTCTTGCCCATGAAGATCAGGATCTTGCAGCGCGGATCGCTTGCTCCCGAGGTGAACCACTTGCGCCCGTTGATCACATACTCATTGCTGTCGCGCTCGATGCGCGCCTCGATATTGGTCGCGTCCGACGACGCAACCGCCGGCTCGGTCATCGCGAAGCCGGAGCGGATGCGGCCTTCGAGCAGCGGCAGCAGCCATTGCTCCTGCTGCTCCGGCGAGCCGTAGCGCACCAGGGTTTCCATGTTCCCGGTATCCGGCGCCGAGCAGTTGAACACCTCGTCCGCGATCGATACCCGGCCCATCAGTTCGCACAGCGGCGCATAGTCGAGGTTGCTGAGGCCGGCGCCATATTTGGACTCTGGCAGGAACAGGTTCCACAGTCCCTGGGCTTGCGCGCGGGCCTTCAGATCCTCCACCACCTGCGGCACGATCCACGGATTGCCGGCGCGGCGGGCTGCCGCCATTTCCGCCTTGTACGCGGGTTCGGCCGGGATGATTTCGCTGTCGATGAACGCCTTGACGCGCTGTTGCAGTTCGACGGACTTCTCGGAAAACGTGAATGGCATGGATGCTCCGTGTAAGGCCGGCCGCAGGGCCGGCGGGTTCGCAAGACGGGGTTGTCAGACCGCACTGATGCCGCCGTCGACCGCGATCGCCTGCCCGGTGATGTGGCGCGACGCCTCCGAGGCGAGGAATACCACGCAGCCTTTCAGGTCCTCGTCGCCGCCGATCCGGTGCAACGGTGCGCGCGCGATGACCGCGTCGGCCACCCGTTCGAGCAGGCCGGCCGACATCTTCGATGGAAAGAAGCCCGGACAGATCGCGTTGACGTTGATGTTGTACTTGCCCCATTCGGAGGCCAGCGCGCGCGTGAAGTTGACGGCCGCGCCCTTGGACGTGTGGTAGGCGATGGTGGTGACGTTGGTCGCACTGCCGCGCAGGCCCGCCACCGACGCGATGTTGATGATCTTGCCGTGGCGGCGCGGAATCATGCAGCGGTTGGCGACTTCGCGTGCCAGGAAGAAGAGGGCGTCCACGTTCAGGCCCATCACCTTGCGCCAGGCTTCGTCGGGATAGGTTTCGGCCGGTGCGCTCCAGGTGGCGCCGGCGTTGTTGACCAGGATGTCGATGGTGCCGAATCGCTCGACCACCGCGTCGACCAGCGCCGCCGCGGCGCCTGCTTTCGAGAGGTCGTTGACGACGGTCTGCACTTCATAGC
>DATLGF010000488.1:0-7846 GCA_035540575.1 Noviherbaspirillum sp. | reverse complement strand
GCCAGGGGGTGCGCCAGGTCCAGCGCGCCGCCGCCGCACGCGCATCGATCAGCGCATCGGGCGGAAACAGCGCCAGCAGGGCCGGCAATGCGAGGGCAAGCAGGGTGACGTCGTCGGCCCAGCCCAAAAGGGGCAACCAATCGGGTACCAGATCGATCGGGCTGAGCACGTACAAGGCAATGAGCACCGCCGCCAGCTTCAGGGTCCGCGGCGCCGCCGGACTCCGGCAGGCGTACCAGAGAACCACGATATCGCGCCCCGTCATCCGCAACAGGCGGCCAAGTCGTAACAGCATCGCTTGCTCCCTGAAAAAAGTCTTTACTTGCCGCACGTCATGCGCGACAAGGCATTTAGGCAGGCGAGCGGCGAAAAAGTGCCCGGCATTTTTGAGTTTCATCAAACGTTTCCCGCAAGGAAATCGACGCCGATGTAACAGTTCCGCAAGGCCTGAACCAGTGGGCAGTCGCCCTCTCTAACCGGTGACAATTCTTCAACGGAGAGACTGCGCATGACCGAGAACGCACCCGACGCGGTGGAACTGCTCACGCGCCAGCACCGCGAGATGGAGCGCCTGCTGGAAGAAATCTGCCAGGCCGACGAGGCCGGGCGCAAGCCGCTGTTTGCGACAGTGGCCGATCAGCTCACCATTCACATCAAGGCCGAGGAAC
This sequence comes from Noviherbaspirillum sp., assembly GCA_035540575.1. Classification (GTDB taxonomy): domain Bacteria; phylum Pseudomonadota; class Gammaproteobacteria; order Burkholderiales; family Burkholderiaceae_D; genus Noviherbaspirillum. Next base: position 7,178 of record DATLGF010000488.1, on the reverse strand, counting down.
AGATTTTCTACCCGGCCGTGCACATGGCCCGCACCGAGGATGACCTGCTCGAAGCGCTGGAGGAACATCTGTCGCTCAAGCGGCTGCTGGCCGACCTGGTTGAACTGGAACCGGACGATCGGGCATTCGAACCGAAATTCAAGGTGCTCAAGGAACAGACCGAGCATCACCATCGCGAGGAGGAAGAACACTTGTTTCCGGCCGTGCTCAAGCTGGTCGGAGAACAGGAGCGCTGCGCGCTGGGCGCGCAGATGCTTGTCCTGCAGGCGCAGTTGACGCGGCAGGACGCGCCGCGCTGCGCCGTCATCAACGAGACGGAGTCGGCCGCTCCGCTGGACTGATGAAACACCTGGGCGTGCTGCTGGCGGGATTGCTGGCGCTCTCGGCTTGCGAGGCGCAGGTCAGGAACGCGCCCGGCGTCGAGGAGCGGCACAGCGCGCCCGCGCAGCCGGACCAGCCGGCGGCGCCAGACGCCTCGGGCGGCGACGCCGCCCCTGCGGGCCCGGATGAAGAGCGCGAACCCGGCATTGCGGTCGCGCCCCCGGACACCGGTGTCGAGGAGGAGATGGCGGTACAGCCGCCTCCGGCCGGCACCGGCGACGACATGATCACTCCCGCGCCCCCGGTCGAGCCGGGGACGATGGATCCGGAACCGCCGCCCGGCGTGGCGGCCGCTCGCGAGCAACGCAAATAACCCGCCCCCGCGTTGCCTCGCGATTTTCACCACCGGCACTGACCTAGGAGGACTGAGCATGGCGAACCTGCGCGGCATTCTGGCCGGATTCGGCCTTGAACGATCCGGCATGCACGCTGGAAGCGACGATCACCATGACGACAACTGGATCACCCGCCCCCGCTTCGAGCCCGTCGAAGGCGGACATTACCTGCTCGCGTTCTCGCGCATCCCGGCGCAGGGCGAACCGCCTGTGATAAAACGTATCCGGGTCGACGGCCCCACCGTCGAGGACTGGATCGACCTCGACGAGCAGCGTCCGCTGGACCGCGCGCTGTATGCGTATGCGGTCAAGGCATGGCGGCCGCTGAAGGAGGATGATAGGCAGACCGGCAGCCTGCATTGAGCACGCGAGGGCCTGCGCCTTCGCAACGCCGCATTTCACAATTCCAAGAATGGGAGGACCTCCGATGACCGGCCCAACGCGCCGCCTGGCCCCACTTGCCCTCGCCTGTTCCCTGGCCGCGGCCGCCGAAGCACGTGTCGTACCGCAGACGCTTGCGTCCGACCTCGAGCATCCGTGGGCGCTGGCCTTCATCGGCGACGGCCGCATGCTCGTCACCGAGCGCCCGGGCCGCCTGCGCGTGATCGAGGCCGACGGGCGCGTCGGCGAGCCGGTGCAGGGGCTGCCGCAGATCGACGCCGGCGGACAGGGGGGCCTGCTCGATATCGTCGCCGACCGCCGTTTCGCGGACAACCGCACTGTCTACTTCTGCTACTCCGAACCCGGCGAAGGCGGCAACTCGACCGCGCTTGCGTCGGCCCGCCTGTCGCAGGACCGCGCACGACTCGAGCAGGTGCGCGTGCTGTTCTCGCAGCGGCCGAAGGTGCGCGGCAGCCACCACTTCGGCTGTCGCATCGTGGAGGCGGCCGACGGCACGCTGTTCCTGACCACGGGCGACCGCTTCAACCGGATGGACGATGCCCAGACGCTGGACAACCATCTCGGCAAGGTGGTCCGCGTCAACAAGGACGGTTCGGTCCCGAAGGACAATCCGTTCGTGCAGCGCGCGGGGGCGCTGCCGGAAATCTGGAGCTACGGTCACCGCAACATGCAGGGCGCAACGCTCGGCCCCGACGGGCGCCTGTGGACGCATGAACACGGCCCGCGCGGCGGCGACGAACTGAACATTACGCAGCCCGGCCGCAATTACGGCTGGCCGCTGGTCAGTCACGGCGTGCATTACAGTGGACAAGAGGTGGGTCGCGGCAAGGCCGGGCAAGCCGGTGTGGAGGCGCCGGTCCACCACTGGACCCCGTCGATCGCACCTTCCGGCATGGCCTTTCTGGACAGCGACGCCTACGGCCAGGAATGGCGCGGCAACCTGTTCGTCGGCGCGCTCGCCGGCCGCCATCTGGTGCGGCTCACCGTCGCCGACGGCCGCGTGGTGGCCGAGGAACAGCTGCTGAAAGATTTCGGCCGGCGCATCCGCGACGTGCGTATGGGTCCGGACGGGTTGCTCTACCTGCTGACCGACGAGCGCCGCGGTCAGCTGGTACGGCTGCGGCCCGAATAGTTTATTCGCTGCGCTTCGGCTTATTCGCCGCGCTTCGGATCGGCCGCCACCAGCACGCTGCAGCGCACCTTCTCGACCAGCACCGAGTCGGTCGAACCGCGCCACCAGCGCAGCGCCAGCGGCTTGTGGCGGGAATGGCCGACGATCACGAGTTCGATGTTGAACTGCTCGACCAGGTCGGAGATCACGTTGACCGGCTCGCCGACCTCCAGATGCGTGATCACAGGCAGGCCCGCCTCCGCCAGCAGCCTGCGGCCCGACTCGAGCACCTCGGCCATGGCCTTGCGCTCGGCATCCTCCTCGTCGGCCGTCGGGACGGCGGCAACGAATTCGCCGGCGAGCACGATGGGCATCGGCGTGGCCACCGCGAGCAGATGGATTTGCGCGGCAGCGCCGGGATTGAGCCTGATGCACTCTTCCAGAGCGAAGCGGCTCTCGGGTGTGCCGTTGTAGGCGACCAGGATTTTGCGGTACATGCCAGTCTCCTTGCGCGTGCGCGCGGTTGAACATCCGGTTTCATTCTAGTGGATCGCACGTCGTGCCACGCGGAATCCGACGGGCGCGGCCGCACTATAGCGCGCGAGGTTGCGCTGGCGCAATGTCTGCCGCTCGCGGATAATGAGCGCAAAAAATTCCGGAGCCGCCCCGATGATCAAGGTCGTCGTCATCGATGCCAATGCCATTTCCCGCAACCTGCTGACTTCCGTGCTGGTCAATGGCGGCTTCGAGGTCGTGGGCGACACCAATGTGTCCTCGGCCGGCCTGGCCAATGCGATCAAGCTCGCACCGCAACTGGTGTGCATGGACGTGGGCGCGATCGACGAGGAGGGGCTGGCGCGGCTCGATACGATCCGCCAGGGCCTGCCCAAGGCACTCGTGTTCCTGGTCTCCGGCAAGTTCGACGCGACCGGAGTGCAGAGCGCGCGCGAGCGCGGGGTGCACGGCTTCATCGTCAAGCCCTTCAAGGCCGACACCGTGCTGGCGACGATACGCAAGGCGGTCATCACGCTTGCGCGCGCGCACCGGCACGGGCGCGCGGAAGACCATTCAGGCTGAGCGCAGAAATGCCTCGAGCTGCGCGCCCGGCATCGGGTGGGCGAAGTGAAACCCCTGCATCTCGTCGCATCCGCGCTCGCGCAGGAAACGCTCCTGTTCCGGTGTCTCCACCCCTTCGGCAACGACCGACAGGCCGAGCGACTTGCCCATCGCGATGATGGCTTCGGTGATCGCCCTGTCCTGCGCGCTGACGGCGATATCGCGAATGAACGAGCGGTCGATCTTCAGCGTGTCGATCGGATAGTTCTTCAACTGGCCCAATGACGAATAGCCGGTTCCGAAATCGTCGATCGCCAGGCGCACGCCGAGCTGCCTGATCCCGCCCAGGAGCCGCGCCGCATGCGCCGGGTTGTTGATCATCATGCCTTCGGTGATCTCGAGTTCCAGCAACTGCGGCGACATGCCGGTGTCCCGGAGAATGGCGGCGATATCCGCCAGCAGGCGCTCGTCGCCGAACTGGCGCACCGACAGGTTTACCGCGATCGACAAGGGCGGCAGCCCCGCGCGCTGCCAGGCGATGTTCTGTTCGCAGGCCTCGCGCAGCACCCATTTGCCGATCTCGATGATGAGACCGGTCTCCTCGGCGATCGGTATGAAGACATTGGGCGGAATCGGTCCCAGCTCCGCATTATTCCAGCGCAACAGCGCCTCCACGCCAGCCACCGCCGAGCTGGCCAGATGCAGCTTGGGCTGATAGTGCAGTGACAGCTCGCCGCGCTCGAGCGCCCGGCGCAGGTGATTCTCCAGCGTCAGCCGCTCCAGCGACAGCGACTTGATCTCCTCCGTATAGAACTGGAAGTTGTTCTTGCCCTCCTCCTTCGCGTAGTACATCGCGATATCGGCGTTCTTCATCAGCGTCTGTTCGTCGGAACCGTCCCGCGGATAGATCGCGATGCCGATGCTTGCCGATACACGGCACTCCCGCCCGTTGAGCATCACCGGCTCGACCGCGGCGGCCAGGATCTTGCGGGCCACCGTGCCCGCATGCCGGGTACTGGCGAGATCGCGCACCAGGATCACGAACTCGTCCCCGCCGAGACGGGCCATCACGTCGCTGGAGCGCAGGGCCACACGGAACCGCTCGGTGACCTTTTTCAGCAGCCGGTCCCCGGCGTCATGACCGAGGGTGTCATTGATGTGCTTGAAGCGATCGAGGTCGACAAACAGCACCGCGAAGCGGCTGCCCGCCGGACGCGCGTGCTCCAGCGCCGCGCCCAGCAGCTGGCTGAACATCGACCGGTTCGGCAGTCCGGTCAGCGCGTCGTGGGTGGCGAGATGGTGAATGCGCTCCTCGGCCAGCTTGCGGTCGGTGATGTCGCGCGACACCCCGCGATAGCCGGCGAAGCTGCCGTCGGCCGTGAAGAACGGCTCGCCGCTGACGCTGATGTAGTAGGGCCGCCCGTCGCCCAGCAGCCGGTGCATCACGACGTCGCGAAACGGCCGGCGCGAGGCCAGCAGCGCACGGTGGCCGTCCCAGCCGTCCTCGTTCTCGATTTCGAGCGCCGTCTCCCAGGGTCGCTTGCCGACAAAGCCGGCGCGCAGGCCGTCTTCCCCTCCGCGGTTGTCCTGCCGCCCCTCCATGCGGGTATAGCGGAAGTCCGCATCCTGCTCCCAGTACCAGTCGCTGGAGAGCTTGGTCAGCGCGCGAAAACGCGCCTCCGACTCGCGCAGCGCCTGCTCCACGCGGCGCCGCTCGGTCACGTCGCGCAGGATGCCCCGAAAGCCGCAGGCGCGTCCGTTGAGATCGCGCACCAGCTGCACCGACCCTTCTCCGGTCACCGGCTCGCCATTCCTGCGGATCATCGTCCAGTCGAAGCTGCGCCTGCCGATCCCGGTGCGAAAGACGGTGTTGAAGGTGGTGTATACGCTTGCCGCGGCCTCGGGCATCTGGAAGGTCCGATAGCTGCGGCCGATGATGTCGTCGCTCGCGTAGCCGAGCATGCGGCAGAACGCACCGTTGCACAGCACCATCACGCCGGCGAGATCGACCTCGTAGTAGGCGTCCTCGATCGTCTCCAGGATGCCGCGATACTTCGCCTCGCTTTCGCGCAGGGCCGTCTCGGTGCGGCGCTGCGCCGTGACATCGCGCTGGAAGCCCCGAAAGCCGTTCGGGCGTCCCTGGTCGTCATGGGTCAGGTGGATCGACCCCTCGACCAGCACGGTCCTGCCGTCCTTGTGGAGAAACGCGACGTCGCAGCGGGTCAGCGGCACCCCGGTCTTGTAGACCTGGTTGAACATCCGGTAGGTGGCGCTCGCACCTTCCGGGGTCTGGAACTGCTGGTTGTTGCGACCGACCAGTTCCGACTCGGTATAGCCGACCATCCGGTAGAACGCGGCATTGCAGCGCACGATGTTCCCGGCCAGGTCGACTTCGTAGTACGCCTCTTCCAGGGTATCGAGCATCGCGCGAAACAGTGCCTCGCTTTCGCTCACCGCCTCGATCCTCGGGTGCGCGGGGCCGTTCATGATGCCTGCCGGGCGCCGGCAGCCCGGCCAGCGAGACGATCGGAAGGGGAGTAAGGGGGCATGTCGGCCGTCATGGCAGTCGTAGTTTCCGGCGATTATTGCACCGTGCCGGCGGAATGCACAGGCGGCGCTGCCACCGCGCCACACTGCCATTGCCGGATGGTACCCGTACGGCTACCATGTTGCCGAACAGAACTTGTTGAAGATTCACACCGGGCCGGCAGCTGCCGTCGCTCGCTCCTTGATAGATCCAGTGTTGCCAGAAAAGCGACTACAACAATTCCTGCGTGCGCCTGGCGGGCGCGCCGGCCTGGCGCTTGGCACGGCAGCGGCGGCGGCGCTCGTCGCCGCACCTTGGCTGCCGGCCTGGCTGCTGATTCCGGCCGCCCTGGGCCTGGGCATCGCGATCTGGCTGGCGGTGACGAGCCAGTCCCTGCACACCGACACTGCATTGCGCGAATCCGAGCGCAAGTTCCGCGGTTTCGTCGAACAATCGCTGGTGGGCCTGTACATGGTGCAGGACGGCAGAATCGTCTACGCCAATCCGAAGACCGCCGAACTGGTCGGCTATGAAACGCCGGAGCAGCTGCTCGGCATGCCGGTCGAGGCGCTGACCGCGCCGGAAGACGTGCCGCTGCTGCTGGAGAACCATCGCCGGCGCCTGTCCGGCGAAGTGCCCAGCGTGCGCTACGCCTACCGGGCGCTGCGCCGCGACGGCCGGCGCGTCTGGGTGCAGGTGCATGGCAGCGCATGCGAATACCGGGGCCGGCCGGCGGTGATGGGAATCGGGCTCGATGTCAGCCAGCAGGTCGAATTCGAGCGCCAGTCGCGCCTGGCCAACCGGGTGTTCGAATCGGCCAGCGAGGGCATCGTCATCACCGATGCCGAGTACCGCATCGAGGCGGTCAACCCCGCCTTCACGCGCATCACCGGCTATGAGGTTGGTGAAGCGGTGGGCAAGGTCTCGCGCATGCTGACCGGGCAAGGCGCGTACAGCAATCAGGAGATGCTCGCGCGCCTGACCACGGACGGGCGCTGGGAAGGCGAGATGAGCGACCGGCGCAAGAACGGCGAATGGTATCCGGCCTGGCTGTCGATCTCCACGGTGCGCGACGCCGATGGACACCTCACGAATTATGTCGGCGTGTTCACCGACAACACCCGCCGCAAGGAAGCCGAGACCCGGCTGCAGTTCCTGGCCAATCACGACACCCTCACCTCGATGCTCAACCGCAGCGGCATGATGCTGCGTTTCGAGGAGGTGATTGCGCGCGCGCGCCGCGACGGACGCCGGCTCGCGCTGCTGTTCGTCGACCTGGACCGTTTCAAGACCGTCAACGACACGCTTGGCCATACGGCGGGCGACCGGTTGATCGCGGTGGCTGCCGAGCGCATCCGCGCCGAGC
>DATLGF010000487.1:0-3087 GCA_035540575.1 Noviherbaspirillum sp. | reverse complement strand
CATTGCCGGCTTTGCCGGCGCCGCGTTGTGGCTGCCGCCAGGAATCGAGCCGGACAAACAGCAGATCCTCGACGTGCTCAGAAGCAGCGTCGGACCGGACCGGCTTCCAACGCTGATGGCGGTCTTCGACGAAATGGGCAGCAGCCGGCCCGAGGAGCCCCACTGGTATCTGCCCGTCATCGGCGTCGACCCGGCGTACCAGGGACGCGGACACGGCCACGCGCTGCTGCACCACGGACTCGAGCGCGTCGACGACGAGGGCAAGATCGCGTACTTGGAAAACACCAACCCGGATTACACCCGGCTCTATGAAAGCCACGGTTTTCGGGTCGTCGGCACCATCGAGGTGGCAGAGGCGCCGCCGTTGATCCAGATGCTGCGCCCGGCGCAGTGATCAGCCGAGCACGTCTGTTGCCTTGTGGTCCGGGCCGACACCCTCGATGAGGAACACCGCACCGCTGGCATTCTCCGTGCGCAGCGGCAGGATTTCCCGATAGGCGGGTGACGCGTACCAGGCCCTGGCGCGGGCCAGGTCAGGGAACTCGATCACGATCAGGTCGCCCCGGAAGCTTCCTTCCAGCACGTCGGTGCGCCCGCCATGGATGATGAAGCGGCCGCCGTACTCCGCCAGCGTCGCGTCGATGTTGCGCAGATAGTCGACGATGGGCTGGCCCATGTTCACGTGTTCGAGATGTCCGACGGCGTAGGCGCTCATTGAAGTTCTCCTGGGTTGGGATAACGGAATGCGGTTGACGGCAGTGTCGGCCCATCGGTGCGTCGCGCCAATTACCTGGCAGGTAATCGACGCCCCCACGGTCGGCGGCCCTACAATCCGTTCATTCCAGCCCGCCTGAAAGGTGTCCGATGAACGAGCCCCGCCTGTCCGCCCCAAGTGCATCCCGGTATTTCAGCGACTTTGCCAGCGCGCTGCGCTACTGGCGCAGCAAGCGCGGCTTCAGCCAGCTGCGGCTGGCGACCGAGAGCGGCATCTCGCAGCGCCACATCAGCTTCCTCGAAAGCGGGCGCGCGCAGCCGAGCAGGGAGCTGATCATCAAGCTGGGGATCGTGCTCGATATCCCGCTGCGCCAGCGCAATGTGATGCTGCATGCGGCGGGGTTTGCTGCCGCCTACCAGGAGCGCAACCTGTCGGATCCGGAGCTGAAGTCGGTCAAGCAGGCGCTGGATTTCATGCTCGCGCAGCAGCAGCCCTATCCGGCGCTCGTGGTCGACCGGCTGTGGAACCTCGTGATGGCCAATGCGGCCGCGGCGGGGATGATGAAGTGGCTGCTCGACATGCCGGCGGACATGCCTATCCCGTCCGAGGGTGTCAACGTGCTGAAACTGATGCTTGATCCGAACGGCGCGCGCCGGCACGTCTGCAACTGGGAGGAAGTGTCATCCGACCTCGTGCACTGGATACAGCGCGAGGCGATGAGCGACGGTCCCGGCAGCGAGGCCGCGCAGCTGCTCGCCGAGATGGTTGCGTTCCCCGGTGTCAAGGCCGCGACCGGTACGGTCAATCTCGAAATGCGCGCGCTGCCCTTTCTTCCCGTGAAAATCCGCAAGGACGGCGTCGAGCTGAACCTGTTCACCACGATCACGACACTGGGCACGCCGCACGATGTGACGGTGCATGAGCTGCGCGTCGAGTGCTACTTCCCGGCCGACGATGCGAGCGCCGCGTGGTTCCGCGATGGCCGCTTCGCCGGATCCGCCGACTTGCTGAAGACCGCCTGAAAGGACGAACATGCACACGCCCGAATCGCTGCAGCACCTGCTCGCGCCGCTGTTTCCCGGCTTGCTTGGCATGCGCATTGACGAGGTCGGCGCCGAGCGCGTGAAAGCCTCGCTGCCGGTGCGCGAGGGCCTGTGCACCGTCGGCGGCATACTGCATGGCGGCGCACTGATGGCGCTGGCCGACACGCTGGGGGCGATCGGCGCGTTCGTGAATCTCCCCGAAGGCAAGCGCACGACCACGATAGAGTCGAGCACGAAGTTTGTCGGGGCCGCCCGTGCCGGCACCACCGTCAGCGCCGAATGCGTGGTGCTGCATCGCGGCCGTACCACGACGGTCTGGCAGACCAGCGTGTACGCGGAGGACGGACGACTGTGCGCGATCGTCAGTCAGACCCAACTCACGCTAGATGCATGAATCGCTGTCCCAGCCGCTTGTAGAACAAGGCGGTCGCCGCGAGCCTTCCGTCCGGCCATAGCGCATAGTCCGGAATCGTTCCGCAGCGCTCCCAGCCCAGCCGCGCATACAGGCGCTCCGCGTCGCCGGGCGTGGCGGTATCGAGCACGAGCAGCGTCTTGTCGCAGGCGAGCGCCGCCGTCTCGGCCTCGCGCATCAGCGCTTCGGCGATGCCCCGCCTGCGCGCGCGCCGGTGCACCAGCAGCTTGGAGATATCGGCGCGGTGCGGCTGATTCTCGGGCTGCGCCGGCACCACCTGCACGGTGCCGACGATGCCGGCGTCGTCCGAGGCAATCAGCAGGATGCGTTCGCCGGATTCCGCCTGCGCCAGCACGCCGCGCCAGAACGCCTCGGCGCGCGAACGCGGCAGCGGGAGCATGAAGCTCACCGATGCCCCGCCTTCCACGCAGTCGAGCAACACGTCTGTCAATCCTGCGAGCACCTGCTCATCGGCACGAATGAGGCGTTCGATCCGGAAGGTGCTTGTCATGCGGGCTCCTTTTTCTTGTTCGCGTGGTGAGAATTATCGCAGCCGTGCAGGTGTAGGAGCTCGGCCCGCGCCTTCGCGGGGGCGACAGAAGCATCGCACAAGCGACCCGCACCCCAAGCCCGAATCGTCGGCCGACATGAGGATCACACCGTGCGTTCCTCTCCGCGTGCTGTTGCAGGGCCGGGAAACAGGCCGCGCCGCAGGAACTTCTCCACTTCCAGTATCACCAGCAGCAACACGCCGACGCCGACGATCTGCAGCCCCGTGACAAAGTCCAGCGGCTCGGTCTGGAACAAGGTTCGCATCAGCGGCGCATAGGTGAACAGCAGCTGCAGGCCGAAGACCGCGAACACGGCGATCAGCACCGGCCTGGTGCCGCGCACACCTTCGAAGGTAAACGAAGGCG
>DATLGF010000486.1:0-3113 GCA_035540575.1 Noviherbaspirillum sp. | reverse complement strand
CGTGCTTGATGTCGATCTCGTTGCGGAAGACGACGGCAGCGGCAGCTTGCGCCTGCGCAATGCCGCCCCGGGCACCATCGAGGATGGCCGGATGCCGCTGCAGGCAATGGATGTTGATTTTCGCCAGCGTGAAGGCGGACTGGATCTCGAACGGATCGTTGCGCGACTCGGCAGCGCCGCCCCCGCCGCGCGCGCAGCCGGCGAACTGCGCGGCAGCGGACGTATTGGCGACGGCGCGGTGAACCTGTCGCTCAAGACCGAACGTTTCGACCTGGCGCGCATCGACCCGGGGCTGCGCAGCACCCAGCTCGCCGGCTCCATCGATGCCGGTCATGACAACGGGGCGCAGGAGGTGGTGGTGGCGCTCACGGAGCCGTTCGGACGCCAGCGCATCGTCCTCGACGCGCACGCGCGCATTGCAGATGCGGTGGTCGAGCTGCGCCACATGGAGCTGCGCGCAGGCGCGGGCCGGCTACGCGCGTCGGGCCGCGTTGCGCTGGAAGGCACTCAGGCCTTCCATGCCGAGGGCGAAGTCGACCGCTTCCGCCTGCACGACTTCGGCCGCTTCGAGGAGGTTCCGGCGATGGACCTGAACGGCCGCTTCAAGCTCGACGGCGAGCGCAGCCCGCAGCTTCGCGCCGACCTGGCTTTCACAATCGCCGACAGCCGGCTAGCCGGACAGCCGCTTGCCGGCGAAGGCCGCGCCACGCTGCACGGCGAACAGCTGGAAGTTCCGCGCCTGCTGCTGAGCTCCGGTTCAAACCGGCTGGAGGCTCAGGGGCGGCTTGCCGACGGCAACGGCGAGCTGAAGTTTTCGATCCAGGCGCCGCAACTCGGACAGCTCGGTCCGGCGTTCGGCGGCGCACTGTTCGCAGATGGCGTGGCGCGCGGCAGCCTCGAACAGCCGTCGATCAGTGCGCAGTGGCGTGCCGAGCGTACCCGGCTTCCGGGAGCCGTGCGCATCGGTGCTTCCCAGGGGCAGGCCGATCTGCAACTTGACCGATCCGCGCCGCTGATGCTGCGTGCCGGCGAAGCGGCATTCGAAGCATCGGAACTGCGTCGCGAGGAACAGCGGATCGAGCGTCTGGACGTGCGACTGCGGCTGTCCCCGCAGCCCGATGCACCGCTCGCCTTCGACATGGAAGCGCGCGGGCTCCATGTCGGTGGCGCGCAGTTCGCGCAACTCGACATCAACATCGATGGCACGACCGCCCGCCATACCGTGCGTGCCAACGCGCAGGAAGATGGACAGACATGGCAGCTGCGGGCTGCCGGCGGCCTGGATGCCGTGGGAGCCGATGCAAGCTGGCAGGGTAATCTCGAGGCGTTCGAGGCGCGCGGACCCATTAACGCCCGCACGTCTGGAAGCGCCCCGCTGCTGCTGTCACGCGAGGCTGTACAGGTCGAGAACCTGGAGCTGGCAATGGATGGAGGCCGGCTGCAATTGGAGCGTTTTCGCCGCGACGACAGCGGAATAGAAACGCGCGGGCGCATCGAGCAACTGCAGCTGGCCGAGTTCCTGCGCTTCGCCGGCCCCGAGCGGCCGCTGGACACCAACCTGCAGTTGAGCGGCAGCTGGGACTTGCGCTATCGCGATCAGCTCGACGGGAACCTGGCGCTGCAGCGCGACAGCGGCGACATCACCGTGCTCGGCACCACACCGGTCCAGCTTGGCCTTACGACGCTGCGCGCAGCGATGCGGGCTGACGCCGGCCGTGTGGCGCTGGATGCGCAGGCTGCGGGCACGCGCATGGGCAGCATCGCGCTCGATGCGCGCACCAGGCTTGGCGCGGACGGCAACCCGCTTGCGCTTCCGCCCGACGCGCCGCTGGCGGGATCCGCCCGCATCGAAGTGCCCTCGCTGGCCTGGCTGGCGCCGATCGTGATGCCCGAGCTCTCGGCCGACGGTCGTATCAATGGGCAGGTCGCGCTGGGCGGGACGATAGGCGAGCCTGCGATCAGCGGCCGCATCGACGGCGATGCGTTGCGCGTGGCCCATCCGGAATATGGCCTGGACCTGCGCGAAGGTACGCTGCGCAGCGAATTCCGCGGCGACGAACTGGTGCTGCACGGTTTGACCTTCAACGGCGCCCAGGGCCGGCTGCACCTGGCCGGCCCGATCCAGCTGGGCGAGGACATGCGCGCGAACCTGCGCCTGCAGGCCGAGCGCTTCGCGGTCCTGAACCGGCCCGACCGACGCCTCGTGCTTTCCGGCCAGAGCCGGATCAACTGGCAACAGCAGCGCGCAATGGTCATCGGCGAGTTCACCGTCAATTCCGGCTTCTTCGACATCGGCCAGGCCGACCGCCCGACGCTGGGCGACGACGTCGTCATCGTCGGGCGCGAGGAGCGTGCGCAACGCGGCATGGCCGCCGCCATCGACATCACGGTACGCCTGGGCGACGGCGTGACCGTACGCGGGCGCGGACTGGATGCGCTGGTCGCGGGCCAGGCGCGCATCCTGAGCGACACTGGCGAGCCGCCCCAGGCCCAGGGGACGCTGCGGGTGGTCAAGGGCACATTCAGTGCATATGGGCGCGAACTCGGGATCGAACGGGGGGAACTGCGCTTTACCGGCCCGCTCGACAATCCGGCGCTCGACATCCTTGCGATGCGCCGCGGACAGGAAGTGGAGGCCGGTGTGGCGGTCGGCGGCAACGTTCTGACTCCACGCATCACGCTGGTGTCGGAACCTGTCGTCCCTGATGCGGAAAAACTGGCCTGGCTGGTGCTCGGGCGCAGCCTCGCGAGTGCCGGCGCCGGCGATCTCGGCTCGCTGCAGGACGCCGCCGCCTCCCTGCTTGCGCAGGGTGCCATTGCCGGCGTCCAGTCGCGCATTGCCAGCGCGTTTGGCCTGGATACCTTTGCGATCGGCACCGACGAAAACAATCTGCAGCAACGCATCGTCACGATCGGCCGGCAGATTTCCTCGCGGCTCTACCTCGGCTATCAGCACGGACTCGAAAGTGCGGCCAGCGTGGTGCAGTTGCGCTACCTGCTCACGCCCACCCTGTCGCTCGAAGCCGAAGCCGGCGCGCGCAGCGCGCTGTCATTGTTCTACAACATCGCATTCGACTGAACCCCTTGGCACGGCTTCTGTCCCCGTTCATCGG
>DATLGF010000485.1:0-10689 GCA_035540575.1 Noviherbaspirillum sp. | reverse complement strand
GAGCGCAGCGAAGGATCTCATCGAATTGCGTGCATGAGATTCCTCGCTTCGCTCGGAATGACAGGAAGGTGGCACGGAACGACAGAAAGGTGGCTCGGAATGAAAGGGGAAGCGTCGTGCCATGTCCGCCGTGCCCGCCGTGGTTCAAACTTCTTTCCGATTTACTTCAAGAAGAAGCCGTTCCTACTTCTGCTTGCGCACCTTCTCCAGTTCCGCCTGCAGTTCGTTGATCAGCGCACCATGGCCGGCATTGGCAAACTTCAGCAGCGCCGGCTTGCTAAGCTCGCGCATGCGCGCGATTTCGGCCTCGCTCGGCTCGGTGACCTGCATGCCCTTTTCCTTCAGGAAGGACACCGCCTTGGCCGCGCCTTCCCGGCTGTCGCGGCGCTCGAAGTCGCGCGAGGCAATCGCCGTCTCATGGATCGCCTTCTTCTCATCGGCCGAGAGGCCGTCCCACCAGCGCTTGGACGCGAGCACGATCCACGGGCTGTACACGTGGCGGGTCAGCGCCAGATGCTTCTGCACTTCATAGAACTTGCTCGACTGGATCGTGTTGACCGGGTTTTCCTGGCCGTCGACCGCGCCGGTTTCCAGCGCCGTGAACAGCTCGGAGAACGACAGCGGCACCGCGTTCGCGCCGAAGCTGTTGAACATGTCGATGTAGACCGGGTTCTGCATCACGCGCAGCTTGATCCCCTGGAGGTCTTCGACGCGGTTGATCGGGCGCTTCGAGTTGGTCAGGTTGCGGAAACCATTCTCCCAGTAGACCAGGCCGACCAGCCCTTTCTCTTCCAGCTTCGCGATCAGCTTCTGGCCGAACGGGCCGTCGAGGATAGCATCGGCTTCGCGCTCATTGGCGAACAGGAAAGGCAGGTCGTACACGCCGAACTCGGGAACGATGCCGACCAGCGTTGCGGTGGAGCCGACCATCATTTCCTGGGCACCGCCCACCAGCGCGTTCTGCATCTGTATATCGCTGCCCAGCGTGGCGGATGCGAAGCCGCGCACGCGCAACTTGTTGCCGGTGCGCTTGGCGAGGTCGTCGGCGAAGAACTTGACGGCCCGGCCCTGGTTGCTCTCTTCGGCCAGCCCGTAGCCGAAGCGGATCATGCGCGGCTTGTAGTCCTGGGCGTGGGCGGCGGTGCCGACGGCGACCGCGGAAAATGCCATTGCGGCGGCGAATAGTTTGACCAGCGTTTTCATGACTCCTCCTGTAATTAAAAGAACCACTGCATCGGGACCGTGATGATCCCGGGGAATACGATGAACAGAATGACCAGTGCGATATAGACGAACAGGAACGGCAGCACGCCGCGCGTTGCGCTCTCCAGCGAAATGCGCGCGACGCCGCAGACCACGTTGAGCACCGTGCACACGGGCGGATTGATCAGTCCCAGCGTGCCCACCAGCACGAACATCACGCCGAAGTAGGTCGGATCGATGCCGGCCTTCACGACGAGCGGCATCAGCACCGGGCCGAGCACGAGGATGGTCGGCGTGAGGTCCATCACCGTGCCGATGACGAGGAGCAGCAGCATGATCGCGGCCATCAGCAGGCGCGGGTCTTCCATCAGCGGTGCGAGCAGTTCGCCGAGCTGGGACGGCAGATCGGCCAGCGTAACCATGTAGGACGACACCATTGCCCCAGCGACGAGAAACAGCACGATGCTGGTGGTCATCGACGCGTTGATGAACAGTTGTACGAGATCGCGCAGCCTGACCTCGCGGTAGATGAACAGACTGACGACCAGTGCATAGACGGCCGCCACCACGGCGGCCTCGGTCGGCGTGAAGATCCCGCCGCGCAGACCGCCGATGATGATGACCGGCAGCAGCAGCGCCCACAGCCCGTCGGCCAGCGCGCCACGGCGCTCGGCCCAGGAGCGCTTCGGCTGTGGGACGACATTCATCCCGCGTGCAAGCCACATCCAGACCGCGACCAGTGCGAGCGCCATCAGCACGCCCGGCACGATCCCGGCCAGGAACAGCTTGCTGATCGACGTGTTGGTCGCGACGCCGAAGATGATGAAGGACATTGAAGGCGGGATGATCGGGGCGATGATGCCGCCGGATGCGATGAGTCCGGCCGAGCGCGGCACCGGGTAGCCGTTGTCGCGCATCATCGGAATCAGCAGCGTGGCCAGCGCCGCGGTATCGGCGATCGCCGAGCCGGACAGGCTCGCCAGCAGCAGGGCCGCGGCGATGGTCACGTAGCCGAGACCGCCGCGGATGTGGCCGACGAAGGCGACCGCCATGTTGATGATGCGACGCGAGATGCCGCCCGCATTCATCAGCTCCCCGGCCAGGATGAAGAAGGGCACGGCCATCAGCGGGAAATTGTCGGCGCCGGCAAGCAGGTTCTGCGCGACCAGCTGGGCGTCGAAGAAGTCGAGGTGGAACATCAGCGCCACGCCGGTCAGGATCAGTGCGAACGCGATCGGCATGCCGAGCGTCAGGAACACGCCCAGCGAACCGAGGAAGACCGCCAGTGTCATCGTGCGCCCTCCGCAGCCATATCCGCTCCCGGCACCATGGCTTTCGGGCTGTCGACCAGGATGCGCACGAGGTTGGCTGCGACGATGAGCATCATCGAGGCCGCGCACACCAACCCAGCCGACGCCAGCAACGCGGTCGGGTAACGCAGCACCGTCGAATACATGCTCATGCCGATCTGGGTCTGCACCCAGCTTCCCTGCAGGAACAGCCACAGGCCATACAGCATCAGCAGATGGCTCACCACCGCGCAGGCGCGGCGCAGCCCGCGCGGCAGGCGTGCCTGCACCATTTCGACACCGAGATGTGCATGGCGGCGCAGCGCCAGGATCGCCCCGAGGAAGACCAGCCAGACGAACATGAGCCGCGCGATTTCCTCGGCGGCGGCGATGCCGGTATTGAAACCGTAGCGCAGCACCACGTTGCCGAACACGGTGATCACCATCACGGCAAGCGCCAGCGCCATCAGGTACTCGACGACGCGCTCAAGGTGGGGAATCAGGCGCTTCATGCGAGCCTCCCGATGATCTGCTCGACCAGCTCGTCCGGCGGCGTGCGGATGCCCAGGCGCATGCCGTTCTCGTCCGCCTGCAGCGGTTCGAGATCGCGGCACTGGCTCTCCAGCAGCGATGGCGGCATGTAGTGCCCGGCGCGGGTGCGCATGCGCGCCTCGATCAAGGCCCGGTCGCCGTCGAGGTGAATGAAGACGAGTTCGGGATCGCCGCCGCGCAGCACGTCGCGGTAGCGGCGCTTCAACGCGCTGCAGGACAACACCGCCGCGACACCCTGCTCGCGCGCCACGCGCAGCCGCTGCTGCAGCACCAGCAGCCAGGCCTGGCGGTCACTGTCGTCCAGCGGGATGCCTGCACGCATCTTTTCGATGCTGGCCGGCGAGTGATACTCATCGCCCTCGATGCTGATCGCGCCCAGCCGCTCGGCCAGGCGTCGGCCGATCTCGGTCTTGCCGCAGCCGGATACGCCCATCACGACGTAGCGCCGGGCAGGGGAAATGTCGGGGAGGATATCCGCCATGCGTCTCTCGAACTCTTGTGTTTGTTTTTGTTGTTATCGCTAACATTGGAACGCATTTTAGCGTTACTTGGCGGTTTGTAAAGGGATTTTTTGTCGTCGGCGTCGAAAGGGCCGGCGTCCATGAACGCCATTCGCTGCGCCGACGACCCCGCACCTGCGCCCCCGTGCAGGTGGGGGCCATATCCGGCGCCGGCGGACGTTGCGCAGGCGATCGTGGCGGCTCCCCCGACTGAGCGGGGGCCCGCCTAGGGGGAGGATATGGCGGAGGCAGTCACACAGGTGAACAGCAACTGGCTGCGGACCGCCAGCTGCCGGTAGTTCATGGCTAAGTCAGCGCGGCAGAAAGAGCGGGCTGACGCGCGCCAACCCATCGAAGAGGCACCCTTTCCAGCTTCCGCGCCGTAGTTTAACGCTAACAGTCCTACTGCCGGGCGGCTGCCAAGATCTGCCCGAACAGCACGCTGGCCGGATCGACGAGCGGATCGAGGATCGTATAGTGGTGCAGGCACGGCACGGAGAGCGTGGGCGCCACATTCGGCCAGCTCGCCTCCGCAAGCGCGGCCTGGACATGGAACTCGCGCGTCTCCAGTTCGCCCACGACCGGATGCAGCAGGCCGTGCGCCTGCAGGTGGTCCACCGGGCTGAGGCGCGCCGCGCTCTCCTCGCTCAGGCCGAGCGCATCGTTGAGCACGGTGTGGCGCAGCGGCCGCAGGTCATACAGGCCGCTTATCGCGAACGCGTGCCGCACCAGCGGACGTCCGCCGAGCCGCGGGGCCCAGGCATCGGTCAGCATCATCGCGGCAAGCTGCCCTCCGGCCGAATGGCCGAGCGCGACGATGCGCGCCGGATCAACGGACCAGCGCGGCGCCTGGACACCCAGCCATTCGAACGCTGCACGCGTTTCGGCCAGCATCGTGTCGATCGAGGCCTTGGGTGCGAGCGAATAATTCGGAATCGCGACCGATACCCCGTGCTCGACGAAGGCGGCCGCAATGAAGCTGACGTCGGACTTGTCGCCGCCCTGCCAGTAGCCGCCATGGAGGAAGACGACCATTGAGCCGTCCGGTTCACGCGCCGGAAAGACGTCGACGCGGCACAGCTCGCCTTCGGCATAGGCAAGGTCGGGTTCGCAGGGCAGCCGCGCGCGCGCGGCCGCCGAATCGGCCTGCCAGCGTGCGAGGATCTGCGGAAAATCGGTAAACACCCCGCGCAGGAAATACTGCGCCTGGCAGGCGTCCGGCGGGCACTTCGAGAGATGGCGCTTCGGGTTCATCAGTCCGGCACCACCGCCGTCACTTCGATTTCCACGCGCGCGCGATCTTCGATCAGTGCGCCGACTTCGACCGCCGTCATTGCCGGGAAGTGCCGGCCGATCACTTCGCGATACGCGTCGCCGATCGCCTTGTACGCGGCGATGTACTCCTGCTTGTCGACCACGTACCAGGTCATGCGAACGATATGCTCGGGCTTCGCGCCGCCTTCCTTGAGCACGGCGACGATGTTCTCCAGCGCCTGGCGCGCCTGCCCGGCGAAATCGTCGGTATGAAAGCGGCCTTCGCCGTCCCATCCGACCATGCCGCTGACGAACAGCATCCGCCCGCGCGCGGCCACGCCGTTCGCATACCCCTTGGGCCGTGCCCATCCCGGTGGCTGAAGGATTTCCATGTTTGAACCTCTCTTGGTTTGCCAGAAATTCAGTCTGTCGCAACGAAGCGCGCGACGCGTTCGCGCAGTTCCGCCGGCAGGCTCCGCGCACGGCCCTGCGTCCGGTCGGTCAGCACCAGCACCTGGCGCGAGCGCACGCGGTCCGAGCCGTCCGGCCCTAGCAGCCGCAGCAGGATCTCGATCGAGGCGCCGCCGATGCGCGCCACTTCCAGCTGCGCGGTCAGGCGCTCGCCGAGCCGGCTCGGGGCGACGAAATCGGTCTCGATGCGCACCGTCGGCAATCCCCAGCCGCGTTCCACGATCAGCTCGTGAAAGTCGATGCCCCATCCCTGCGCGCACCAGTCCTCGACGATCGCGTTGAACATTTCGAAGTAGCGCGGATAGAACACGATGCCGGCCGGATCGCAGTCGGCAAAGCGCACCGGAATCTCGGTACGGAAGGCCGCCATCAGGCCCTCTGCGCGCGCAGCAGCTCGCGCGCGATGATCAGTTGCTGCACCTCGGTCGCGCCTTCATAGATCCGCAACGCGCGGATCTCGCGGTACAGCCGTTCGACCGGATGCTCGCTGACCACGCCCAGGCCGCCATGCATCTGCACCGCGGCGTCAATCACCTGCTGCGCGGTTTCGGTGGCCGTCATCTTGGCCATCGCCGCTTCCTTCGTCACGTTGCGCCCCTGGTCGCGCTGCCAGGCGGCACGGTAGGTCAGCAGGGCCGCCGCATCGATGCCGGTGGCCATCTCGGCCAGTTTCGCCTGCATGAGCTGGAAGTCGGCCAGCGTCTGGTTGAACATCCTGCGCGCGGTCGCGCGTGCGAGCGCCTCGTCCAGCGCACGCCGGGCGAAACCGAGCGCCGCCGCCGCGACCGACGTGCGGAACACGTCCAGCGTGGCCATCGCCACCTTGAAGCCCTGGCCGGATTCGCCGATGCGGTTCGCGGCCGGGATGCGGCAATCGGTAAAGCGCAGCCGGGCAAGCGGATGCGGCGCGATCACGTCGATGCGCTCGGCGATCTCGAAGCCGGGAGCGTCGGCCGGCACGAGGAAGGCCGAGATGCCGCGTGCGCCCGGCGCTTCGCCGGTGCGCGCAAACACCACGTAGAAGTCGGCAATGCCGCCGTTGGAGATCCAGGTCTTCTCGCCATTGAGCAGATACGCATCGCCATGCAGTTCGGCCGCGCACTGCATCGCGGCCACGTCGGAACCGGCCTCGGGTTCGGACAGCGCGAAGGCGGCGATCGCCTCCCCGGCGGCCACGCGCGCCAGCGTCGCGCGCTTTTGTTCCGGCGTGCCGAACAGGCTGATCGCCCCGGAGCCCAGCCCCTGCATCGCGAATGCGAAGTCGGCAAGGCCGGAGTGGCGCGCGAGGGTTTCACGAATCAGGCAGATTGCGCGGGTGTCGATCGTGTCGGACTGCGCGCCGTGCTCGGTGCCGGCCACCGCGTGCCTGAGCCAGCCGGCTGCGCCCAGCTGTTTCACGAGCGCGCGGCAGGCGGCGTCGACATCGGGTTCATGGTGCTGGCTGATGTTGGCCGCGGCCCAGGCATCGAGTTCGAGCGCGAGCTTGCGGTGGCGTTCTTCGAAGAACGGCCAGGAAAGATAGCTGGTGTCGGTCATTGTGTGTATCAAAGCGTTCTTGTGCCGCCCGAGACGAAGTCGGAAATCCGGTGCCGTGCGACACCCGTTGCCATGTCGTTCCCGCGGAGGCGGGAACCCAGTCCACTGCCTGCAACCGGTGCTAGTCCCCCTCGAACACCGGCTTCTGCTTGGCGACAAACGCGTGATACGCACGATGGAAGTCGTTCGTCATCATGCAGATCGCCTGCGCCTGTGCTTCGGCCTCGATCGCCTCGTCCACGCCCATGTTCCATTCCTGCTGCAGCATCTTCTTGGTCATGCCGTGCGCAAACGTCGGGCCTTCGGCAATGCTCGCCGCCAGCGCCAGCGCCTGCGCGAGCACGTCCTCCGGCGCGCAGAGCCGGTTGAAGAAGCCCCAGCGCTCGCCTTCCTCGCCGCTCATCGCGCGGCCGGTGTACATCAGTTCCGCGGTGCGGCCCTGGCCGATCACCCGCGGCAGCAGCGCGCAGGCGCCCATGTCGCAGCCGGCCAGGCCGACCCGGGCGAACAGGAAGGCGGTCTTGCTGCGCGCGGTGCCGAGGCGGATGTCCGAGGCCAGCGCCAGCAACGCCCCGGCACCTGCGCACACGCCATCGATCGCGGCGACGATCGGTTGCGGGCAGGCGCGCATCGCCTTCACGACGTCGCCGGTCATGCGGGTAAACGTCAACAGGCCGGGCATGTCGAGCTTGGTCAGAGGCCCGATGATTTCATGCACGTCACCGCCGGAGCAGAAGTTGCCGCCGGCGCCGGTAATCACCACCGTCTTCACGTCATCCGCATAGGCAAGCGCGCGGAACAGATCGCGCAACTCGGCATAGGAATCGAGCGTCAGCGGATTCTTGCGCTCGGGACGGTTGAGCGTCAGCGTCGCGACGCCGTCCTTCACTTCGAACAGGAAGTGACGTGCCTGGTGGTCGGTCATCGGGATCGAGTTGCCGGGAAGCTGGTGGGCTTCGCCTGGGAGGTAACGCATGGGGGCTCCTTGTTATCTATGCGGCACACTGTTCCCTCCCCCTTTCAGGGGGAGGGAACCTGACCCTGTTATGCAAACCGTGCCTCACTTGCTCGACACGCTCATTCACTCGCATTCAATCCCTGCTTGAGCTTCGACAACAGCTCCAGCAGCTTCGCCTTTTCCTGCGCCGACAGCGCGCCGGTCAGTTCCGTGATCCACTGCTCATGCACGGCCGCCATCTTCTCGAACGCGCGGCGTCCGGCCGGCGTCAGCTTCACCGTGTAGGCGCGGCGGTCGGCGGGGTCGGGCACGCGCACGACCAGCTTTTCCTGCTCCAGCTGATCGGTGATCCCGGTGATGTTGCCGCCGGTGACCATCATGCGCCGGGACAGCTCGCCCATGCGCAGACCATCCGGATGCCGCTCCAGCTGCGCCATCAGGTCGAAGCGCGGCAGCGTGACGTTGAACTCGGCGCGCAGGCGGCTGCGGATCTCGTTTTCGATCATCACCGTACACGAGAGCATGCGCAGCCACAGCTTCAGCGCCTGATGATCGTCCTGCGTCAGGCGCGATTCCAGGTCCAGCACCTGCGCACCCGCGTCGAGCGGTGCGGGTTCCGGTTTGCGTTCGGCGAACGGTCGGCGCGGCATCGTGGCTCCTACATGACTTCGCCGCCGGCAACCGGCAGCGCCTGTCCGGTGATCGAGGCCGATGCCGGCAGGCACAGCCATGCCACCGCATTGGCCACCTCCTCCGGCTGGATCAGGCGCTTCTGCGGGTTGCGCGCGGCCAGCTCGGCGCGCGCCTGCTGCTCGCTGCGGCCGGTCTTGGCCACGATGTTCGCAACCGCATCGCGCACGATGTCCGTTTCGGTGAATCCCGGACAGACCGCATTGACGGTCACGCCGGTCGTCGCCAGCTCCAGCGCGAGTGCGCGCGTGAAGCCGACCACTCCATGTTTGGCCGCGCAGTACGCGCTGACATAGCTGTAGCCGATCAGGCCGGCCGTGCTGGCGACATTGACGATGCGCCCGTAGCCCTGTTCGAGCATGCCGGGCAGCGCGAGCTGCGTGCAGTGAAAGCTGCCGGTGAGGTTGACCGCGAGCATGCGCTCCCACAGCGCCGCATCGGTTTTCCCGATCGGCGCGGACTGCGCCTGTCCCGCGTTGTTGACGAGGATGGCGATCGGCCCCATTCGTTGGGCAGCCTCGGCGAACGCGCGCTCGAGCTGCTCGCGCCGCGCGATGTCCGCATTCGCCGTTGCCACCCGCGCCGCGCCGAAGCGAGCTGCCATGTCCGCCCGCGCCGTCTCGAGCGCGGCCGCATCGCGGCCGAGCAGGGTCACGCGCGCGCCCTGCTCCAGCAACGCGTCTGCGATGGCCGCACCGATGCCGCGCGCGCCGCCGGTGACGAGCGCATGCCTGTCTGCAAGCGGAAGTGGCGCGCTCATCTCATCCCTCCAGCAGCTTCGCAGCAATCTGCTGCGGCGTGAGGCCGCTGTTGGCCGCCGCCATCTGGCGCTCGCGCTCCAGGTTGCGTTCCAGCTGCGCCTTGCCGGACAGGTACTGCTTCGGCCAGGGCGTGTCGGTGTAGCCGATCTTCGCGGTCTCCGACAGCAGCCACGCGGGGTTGGCCAGATGCGGGCGTGCTACCGCGCACAGGTCCGCGCGGCCGGCGGCGATGATGCTGTTCGCATGATCGGCTTCGAAGATCGAGCCGACCGCGATCGTCGGAATGCCGGCCTCGTTGCGTATGCGGTCGGCGAACGGCGTCTGGAACATGCGGCCGAACACCGGCTTCTCGTCCTTGCTGACCTGCCCGGACGAGCAGTCGATCATGTCCGCGCCGGCCGCCTTGAACAGTTTCGCGATCCGGACCGCATCGTCCGGGGTGATGCCGCCCTCGACCCAGTCGTGCGCCGAGATGCGCACGCTGATCGGCTTGTCCTGCGGCCACACCGCGCGGATCGCCTCGAACACCTCGATCGGATAACGGCAGCGGTTCTCCAGCGCGCCGCCGTATTCGTCGGTCCGGCGGTTGGTCAACGGCGAGATGAACGACGACAGCAGGTAGCCGTGGGCGCAGTGCAGCTCCAGCCAGTCGAAACCGGCCTCCGCCGCCGCCTGTGCCGCGCGAACGAAGTCGGCCTTGATGCGCTCCATGTCCTCGCGCGTGGCTCCTCGCGCCAGTTGCGACACGCCGGTGATGTACTGCTGCGGGGAGGCGGACACCAGGGGCCAGTTCCCTTCGGGAAGCGGCAGGTCGATGCCGTCCCATGCACAGCGGGTCGAGCCCTTCGCGCCGGCGTGGCCGAGCTGGAGCGCGATCTTCGCATCGGTGTTCGCATGGACGAAATCGACGATGCGCTTCCATGCGGCGGTGTGCTCCGGCTTGTACATGCCTGGACAGCCCGGCGTGATGCGCGCATCTGCGGATACGCAGGTCATTTCGGCGAACACCATCGCGGCGCCGCCCATTGCGCGCGCGCCGAGATGGACCAGGTGATAGTCGCCGGCCACGCCGTCGACCGCCGAATACTGGGCCATCGGCGAAACCACGATGCGGTTCTTCAGCACGGTGCCGCGCACGCGGAACGGCGTGAGCATCGGCGGAATGCTGCGCCCGCTTGCGCCGCGCACGACCGGCATGCCGGTCTGTTCGGCGGCCCGCTCGGCGATCCAGTCCTCGTAGCGCTCCACATAGGCCGCATCGCGCAGGCGCAGGTTCTCGTGCGAGATGCGCTGGCTGCGCGTGAGCAGCGAATAGGCGAACTGCTGCGCCTCCATGCGCGTGTAGCGGCGCACGTTCTCGAACCATTCCATCGAGTTGCGCGCGGCGCTCTGGATTTTCAGCACTTCGACCGCGCGCACTTGCTGGTAGGCGGACAACACCTGCTCCATGCCGGCGCCGCCGTGGCGCTCGAAAC
>DATLGF010000484.1:0-4063 GCA_035540575.1 Noviherbaspirillum sp. | reverse complement strand
TTCCACAGCAAGGACGATCTTGCCGATGTGCTCACTGGATTCCATCAGCGCATGGGCCGCAGCGGCCTGATCGAGCGAAAACGTGCGATAGATGACGGGCTTGATATCGCCTGTTTCAAGCAAAGGCCAGATCCGTGCACGCAGGTTTTCGGCAATGGCGCCCTTGAACGCGCTCGGCCGCGGTCGCAACGTGGATCCTGTAACGGTAAGTCGGCGCCGCAGGATCTGGTTGAGATCGACGTCCGCCCTTGCTCCGCCGAGCAGGGCAATGATGACGAGGCGGCCATCGTCGGCGAGACAATCGATTTCGCGCGGCACATAACCGCCTGCGACCATATCGAGTATCACATCCACGCCCCGCCCTCCGGTCTCATCCTTTAACGCCTGGACGAAATCCTCCGACCGGTAGTTGATCGCACGGCGGGCGCCCAGCTCTACGCATGCCCGGCATTTCTCGTCGGATCCGGCTGTTGCATACACAGGATGACCCAGCGCTGCCGCCATCTGGATCGCGGTGACGCCGATGCCAGAACTGCCACCCTGCACGAGCAGGCTTTCGCCGGGGCCCAACCTCGCGCGATCGAAGACGTTGCTCCATACGGTGAAGAATGTCTCCGGCAAAGACGCCGCCTCCACCGCTGTCAACCCCTTCGGCACGGGCAGGCACTGCGGCGCCGGCGCCACACAGTATTCCGCATACCCGCCGCCCTGCACCAGCGCGCAGACGAGGTCTCCCTTTTGGAATGAGGTGCCACTCAGATCACCGTCCACAATCTCGCCGGCCACTTCGAGTCCCGGCAGATCCGAGGCCCCGGGCGGCACCGGATAGCGTCCCATGCGCTGCAAAACGTCGGGCCGGTTCACCCCAGCTGCAGCCACCTTGATCAGCACCTCACCCTCACCCGGGCGCGGCATCGGACGCTCACACAAGCGCAGGACTTCCGGCCCTCCTGGTTGGGCAATCTCCACAGCCTTCATGACCCCTCCTTGCTAATGAAACAAACGATTTTACGCCTGACGAGAGCTCCCCGTTCCGCTCTATTGACTGGCAGCAATACGGCCGCGTGTTTGCTAGGCAAAATCAAAGGATGAAAGATGAAGCTTGCAGGAAAAGCAAAGTTACAAATCGGAAAGGAACCTTCCTACGGGAAAGATTACCTAACGGAAACGACAGCATTCGCC
The DNA here is from genome assembly GCA_035540575.1 of Noviherbaspirillum sp. Taxonomy (GTDB): domain Bacteria; phylum Pseudomonadota; class Gammaproteobacteria; order Burkholderiales; family Burkholderiaceae_D; genus Noviherbaspirillum. The sequence goes on along the minus strand of DATLGF010000484.1, from coordinate 2,881 downwards.
CTTCGCGCCCCATGTTCACGTCCCACGCCGCCCATCCCGATGCTCCTGCCATGGCGCATGCCGTGCCCGCCGCCGACGCGCCGGGCACACTGCAACAGCTGAACGCGCTTCTGAAGCTGTCGCCGGAGCCGACGTTGGTATGCCGACGCGGCCGAATCGTCTTCGCCAACCGCGCCGCCATTCAGTTGCTGGGTTCCGTCGTGCCGGACTCTATCGAACAGAAACCCGTTTCGGACTATGTCGATACTCCCCACCATGCACCTTTCCAGACGAGCGCCGAGACGCTTGCGTGCGGCGACACCCAGGAACAGACCTGGATTCGCACCGACGGATCGCGATTCGACGCTGAGGTGACCCTCTCGTGCATCGATCTCGATGACGGGCCGGTCTTGCAAGTGGGGGTGCGCGATGTCAGTGCCCGCAAACGCGCAGAGGCGCTGCGCACGGGCGAGAATCGGGTGTTGCATCTGATCGCAACAGGAGCCGGCCTCCCCGACATCCTTGGCGAAATCGCCACCTTCGTCGAGCACCATGCCAACCGCGGTCTCTGCTCGATCCTGCTGCTGGATTCGTGCGGCACCAAGCTGGAGCAGCGCGCAGCGCCGAGCCTTCCTGAAGGCTATGTTCAGCGGCTTGGCCCCACCACGATCGGCCCGTCGAACGGCTCATGCGGCACGGCCGTGTTTCGCAGAGAACCGGTGCTGGTCACCGACATCGCCAGCGATCCGCTGTGGGCGGACAGACGGGGTGTCGCGTTGGAGTTCGGGCTGCGCGCCTGCACCTCCTGGCCGATCTTCGGTCACCGCGGCCAGGTGCTGGGCAGCTTTGCACTCTACTTTCGCGAGCCGGTAGCCCCGGAGCCTGCGGACCTCGAGCTGTTCTGCGCGTTCACCCGTCTCGCCGGGATCGCGATCGAACGCCACGCCGAGGAAAGCCGGGTGCGCAGGCTTGCCCACTATGATGGCCTGACAGGCCTGCCGAACCGTTTCCTGTTCAATGAATTCCTGACGTGCGCCTTGCGCAGTGCCCAACGCCGCAACCGTCAATGCGCGGTGCTGTTCGTCGATCTCGACCGTTTCAAGCAGGTCAATGACAGCCTCGGCCATGAAGCGGGAGACCGGGTGCTGCGCGAGCTCGCGCAGCGCATGCGCGCCTGCCTGCGCGAAAGCGACAAGATCGCGCGCATGGGTGGGGATGAATTCTATGTTCTGATCGAGGACTTGCAGGATGGCCGGCATGCGAAGGAAGTCGCACACAAGCTGATCGACGCAGCAGCACGGCCGATTTCGATTGACGGGGCGACGTGCACGCTGGGCGCAAGCGTAGGAATCGCGGTCTTCCCGCAGGACGGCAGGGAGAGCGACGCGTTGCTGGCGAAGGCCGACAGCGCGATGTACAAGGCCAAGCATGCGGGTCGCAATACCTACTGCTTTCATCGCGCGGCGCCGGCTCATACGCCGGCGGTCCTGGCCGGTTGACGCAAGCGGCGAAAAAAAAGCCCGGCAAAGCCGGGCCTTCGGATTGCGAGAGAAACGCGGCGATTACTGCTGCTGCGACTCGCCCTGCTGGACAGCGACTGCCTCTGCAGCCACCGCCTTCATCGACAGTTTCAGGCGGCCGCGGTCATCGGTCTCCAACACCTTCACGCGGACCTGCTGCCCTTCCTTCAGGTAGTCGGCTACCGCATTGACCCGTTCGTTGGCGATCTGGCTGATGTGCAGCAGGCCGTCACGGCCGGGCAGCACCTGGACGATCGCGCCGAAATCGAGCAGCTTGAGCACCGTGCCTTCGTAAATCTTGCCAATTTCCACCGACGCCGTCAGCTCCTCGATGCGACGCTTGGCTTCCTGGCCGGCGGCAGCATCGACGGAGGCGATCGTCACGACGCCCTCGTCGGTAATGTCGATCTGCGTTCCGGTCTCTTCGGTCAGCGCGCGGATCACTGCACCGCCCTTGCCGATCACGTCACGGATTTTCTCCGGATTGATCTTGATGGTGATCAGGCGCGGCGCGAAGCTGGACAGCTCCGCACGCCCCTGCGGGACCGCTTCCTGCATCTTCGTCAGGATGTGCATGCGCGCTTCCTTGGCCTGGGCCAGCGCCACCTGCATGATCTCCTTGGTGATGCCCTGGATCTTGATGTCCATCTGCAGAGCAGTCACACCGGAGGAAGTGCCGGCCACCTTGAAGTCCATGTCGCCCAGGTGATCTTCATCCCCCAGGATATCCGTCAGCACGGCAAACTTGTTGCCTTCCTTGATCAGGCCCATCGCGATGCCTGCGACGTGCGCCTTCAACGGCACGCCCGCATCCATCAATGCCAGGCAGCCGCCACATACGGACGCCATCGAGGACGAACCGTTGGACTCGGTCACTTCCGAGACGACGCGCATCGAGTAGCTGAATTCCTCCGGCGCCGGCAGCACGGCAACCAGCGCACGTTTGGCGAGGCGGCCGTGGCCGATCTCGCGGCGCTTCGGCGAGCCGACGCGCCCCGTCTCGCCGGTAGCGAACGGCGGCATGTTGTAGTGGAGCATGAAGCGCTCCGAATACTCGCCCATCAGCGCATCGATCTTCTGCTCGTCGCGCGCGGTGCCGAGCGTGGCAATGGCCAGCGCCTGGGTTTCACCCCGGGTGAACAGAGCCGACCCGTGCGTGCGCGGCAGCACGCTGGTGCGCACCGCAATCGGACGCACGGTGCGGGTGTCGCGGCCGTCGATGCGCGGTTCGCCCTCGAGGATCTGCGAGCGCACGATCTTCGCTTCCAGGTCGAACAGGATGTTACCCACTTCGACGCCGTCAGGCGCGGACTCGCCCGCCGCCGCGGCGGCATCTGCGAGCGCCGCGCTGACCTGCGCGCTCACCGTCTTGAGTTTCTCGG
>DATLGF010000483.1:0-6027 GCA_035540575.1 Noviherbaspirillum sp. | reverse complement strand
CTGCATGGCCGGGATGGCCAGCGCCGCCAGCAGCATCAGATTCCTCAACGTCATGTCATTCTCCTTCTCGTGTGTTTCATACGGCCCGCGAACCTTCTGCGCGGGTGTGATTGCGCCGGCCCAGCCGAGGCGAGGCCGGGTTGATCCATGTCATGGAACTTGCACCGCGCCTGCCTAGGATGTCTTCCTGACATACCTGCCCGGCGCAGGTTTGCCGGCTGGCCAACATGGACCAAGAGCGAGGCAGCGATGAACAAACGAACCTACACCAGGCTGGATCCATTGCGCGAAAAGCGGCGCCGGGTTCGGATTCTCACCCGCGTCGTGCCGGTCCTGCTGAACCGCGCCCTCAAACCCGTCCTCGGCCGCGCACGATTTGCTTTCGTCGTTCGCATGCTGATGCGCGCTCCGGCCTACCGGCGCGAGTTCATGCATGCGACCGATGATCCGGGCCTGAAAGAGGTCAAGCAAACCTTTCTCCTGGTTGGCGTCCTGTACAACGAACTGCTTGCGCGCGTCGGCCAGGATCTCGCGTTTCGCACAGCCCGGACCTTCCTGTACGAACTGGCCAACGCGGTACAGCGTCAAGCCTACATACCGCCTCGTGGGACGCCGCGCCGCTGGGAATGGTTTCACAGCGAACACGAAGCCCAGATCGTCGAAGGCTTCATCCGCAACAACGAGAACGACGGCATCCGCTATTCGTCCAGCCAGGTCTCGCTGCATATCACCCGTTGCCGCTTCTTCGAGGCCTTTCGCGACATGGGCAACGCCGGCCTGACCGAAGGGTTCTGCCGCTCCGACGAAACCGTGTTCAACGAATTTTCGCCCGAGATGCGGTTTCATCGGGGAGAGGACGTCCCGAACACGATTGCGCGCGGCGCCGCCCGTTGCACGTTCATCTATGATCGAATCACCCCCTCGCAAGCAGTGGAGCACCCAGCGGCTGCCGGCTGAATCCGGAACCCCTATGCCCACTCGCCGCCACCCGCATCCAAATGCAGACCAGACGAGGAAACCCGGCATGAAATCGAGCGCTTCAACTGCAAATCAGTCGCTGATGAAGCGGCTGGAAATTCTCGGCGCGCTCGGTGCCGGCGTGATCGGCGCCGGCCTCGGGATACTCTTCGCAGACCGCCTCGAGACCTTCGCCATTCCGGCGCTGCTGTTCGGCATTGCCGTGCACGGATGGGCCATGTTCCAGAAGGGCCGCGTGCAAGACCGGGAAGAACAGGCGCAGCCCGGGTGGGCCACGGCTACGGAGTGGATTTGCTGGGTCCTGCTCGCCGCGCTTGCGCTATACATCGGCCTTCAGCTCCTTGCCTAGGGTCGTTGCCTCCCCGGCATCAGAGACGATCCGGCCGACAAACCTGATCGCCGCATCGCGCAGCACCGACACCCCCGGCTCCTCGATCGGGAAGTGGCCGCAATTCTCCAGCATCACCAGGTCTTTTCGCACTCCGAGCCGGTCGAACAGCAGCCGGCTCGCGTCCACCGTCGTCCACGCGTCCTCTGCAGGATGGGCAAGCAGTACCGGACACACGTCGAACGCTTCGGGCTCGACCGCCGGGCGGGCGGCGAACAGGCTGCGCATGAAGTGCACCGGAACCAGCCCGCCGGCGCCTCTGCGGTCGGCGAGGAAGACTGCGCGCAAGCGAGGATCGTTCGCGATCGCCTTCATGTTCGAGAACCAGCGGACGCAGGCCGCCCGTGAGGGCGTCGAACCAGGACAGCATCGACAAGCCGAAGCGGGCCAACAACGGATGGCGCGCGAACTCGGCGTGGGCCTGCGGCCGGCGCAGATCGGCCAGCGTCGTCGCGATGATCCCAGGGCTGTGGTCGTCGTGGATGCGCGCGCCGCGCCATCCACCACTCTTCCTCGGGCAGGCGCGTTGCTTGCCCAGGCGGCAACCAGAGCGGAAGAAAGCGCAGGTACGCGCGCCAGTCGTTCTCCTGCCAGGAGGCCGGCAGTCCGTTTGCGGAAATGCGTTCGAGCAGCGTCGGGCAACTCAGTCGCGCGCCCGGCTCAGCCGCAGCGCGTTCATCACCACGGACACCGAGCTCAGGCTCATCGCCAAGGCGGCGATCAGCGGCGAGAGCAGCAGCCCCATGACCGGATACAGCACACCCGCAGCAATCGGTACGCCGAGCGCGTTGTAGATGAAGGCGAAGGTGAGGTTCTGGCGCATGTTGCGCACCGTCTGGAGCGACAGGATGCGTGCGCGCGCAATGGCGCGCAGGTCGCCCTTCACCAGCGTTAGATGCGCGCTGTTGATCGCGACGTCGGTACCGGTTCCCATCGCGATGCCGACGTCGGCCTTCGCCAGCGCCGGTGCGTCGTTGATGCCGTCGCCGGCCATCGCCACCTTCCTGCCCTGGGCCTGAAGGCGCTCGACAAGCTGCAGCTTGTCCTGCGGCTTGACCTCACCGTAGACCTCGGAAATGCCAAGCCGGGCACCCACGGCCTTCGCAGTGGTCACGCCGTCGCCGGTCGCCATAATCACGTTCAGTCCCGCTTCGCGTAGCGTCGCAAGCGCCTCGGGCGTGCTGGCCTTCACCGGGTCGGAGACGGCGAGCAGTCCGACGAGCTGGCCGTCGGCCCCCAGGTACATCACGCTCGCCCCTTCTACGCGCAAGGCTTCCGCCTGCTGCGCCAGCGGGTGCCAGTTGATGCCTTCGGACTCCATCAGCACCGTGTTGCCGAGGGCAATCCGCTTGCCGCCGACGACGCCGCGCACGCCGATCCCGCTCGACGATTCGAAGCTCTCCGGCTTGTCGAGCACGATCTCGCGCCGCCGCGCTTCCTCGACGATCGCGTGGGCGAGCGGATGCTCGCTGCCCTGGTCGATGCTGGCCGCGATCCGCAGCACTGTCTCATCATCGAAACCCGGGGCACCAATGGTCCGGTCGAAGGCCGGCTTGCCTTCCGTCAGCGTGCCCGTCTTGTCGACGATCAGCGTGTCGATCTTGCGCATGCCTTCAATGGCCGCGGCGTCGCGGAACAGGATGCCTTGCGTTGCGGCGCGCCCGGTCGCCGCCATCACCGACATCGGCGTCGCCAGCCCCAATGCGCACGGGCAGGCGATGATCAGCACCGCCACGGCGTTCACCAGGCCGAACACCCATGCGGGTTCGGGTCCCCAGAGACCCCACACCAGCAGGGTTGCGAGCGCAATGGCCACGACCACGATCACGAAATAGCCTGCGACGAAGTCGGCCATCCGCTGCATCGGGGCGCGGCTGCGCTGGGCCTGTGCGACCATCTGCACGATCTGCGACAGCATGGTCTGCGATCCAATCTTCTCGGACCGGATGATGAGACTCCCGCCCGAGTTGATCGTGGCGCCGATCACCTTGTCGCCCGGACGCTTGGTGACCGGAATCGGCTCTCCGGTGAGCATCGATTCGTCGATCGCGCTTTCGCCTTCGAGCACTTCGCCGTCAACCGGCACCTTCTCGCCGGGGCGCACACGCAGCATGTCGCCGACGTGGACGTGCGTGATCGGCACGTCTTCCTCGCCGCCATCGGGCCGGATGCGGCGCGCCGTCTTTGGCGCCAGGCCGAGCAGGGACTTGATCGCAGCAGACGTCTGCGATCGGGCGCGCAGTTCGAGGATCTGGCCCAGCAGCGTGAGGGACACGATCACCGCCGCAGCCTCGTAGTACACGCCGACCCGGCCCTCGACTGCAAAAGAAGGCGGGAACACGCCCGGGGCAACGGTGGCGACCACGCTGTAGAGAAAGGCCGCCCCGACCCCCGTGCCAATCAGCGTCCACATATTCGGGCTGCCATGCACGATCGAATAGGCCCAGCGCTGGAAGAACGGCCAGCCGGCCCATACGACAACGGGCGTGGTCAGCACCAGCTCGATCCACGGCTGGTACGGAAGCCCATGTGGAAGCAACTGGTGTGCGAGCATCGCGACCAGGGTCACGATGACGGTCAGCGGCAGTGTCCACCAGAAGCGCCGCCTGAAGTCGGCCAGCTCGGGATTCTCCTCGTCCTCGGCCGTCGGCATCAGGGGCTCTAGCGTCATCCCGCAAATCGGGCAGTTGCCGGGCGTGTCTTGCCGGATCTGTGGATGCATCGGGCAGGTGTAGATGGTTCCGGCAGGTGCGGGCTGCACCTCTGCAGATTTCGGCTGGAGAAAGGATTCCGGACCGGTCTGGAATTTCTGCATGCACTTCTCGCTGCAGAAGTGGTAGGCCTGGCCGTCATGCTCGACAGTGCGCTCCGGCTTGGCCGCTACCTGCATTCCGCAAACTGGATCGGTGAAAAGCTTGTCGCTTTCCTCCTGTCCCAATTGTGGGGGACGGTGGCTGTGGTCGTGATGATCATGCGTGTGCGCGTGCATATGCATCTACCTTTCATGAGAGACGCGCGCGACCGGCCTCACTGGACCACCGAGGGATGAAAGCCGGTACGCGCCGACGGTATTGCTCATATTCTTCGCCGAACTCCGCAAGCATGTCGCGTTCCTCCCCCTTTGCCAGGCGGGCGTAAGCCCAGACCAGTACAGGAAACATCGCCAGCGTAATCAGAGTCGGCCATTGAAGCAGGAAACCGAACATGATCAGGACGAACGCGACGTACTGCGGGTGGCGAATACGGGAATACAAGCTTTCCGTCGCCAGGCGGTGCTGGCGCTGCGATAGATAGAGCACACGCCAAGCAGCGGCCAACATGAAGAATCCGCCGGCAATGAAGACATTACTTAGCAGGTGAAACGGGCCGAAGTGGGGATTTACGTCCCATCCCAGCATTACTTCGAGCAGGTGACCGGCGTCGTGCGAAAGAAAATCAATGCCCGGAAAATGCGAAGTCAACCAAGGTAGCAGGAGATAGATGGTCAGGGGAAATCCATACATTTCAGTGAACAGCGCAAGAACAAAGGCTGAGAAGGCCCCCAGTGAGCGCCAGTCGCGACGGGTTTTCGGCTTTGTGAAGCTAAATGCAAAGATAATGAACACGAGTGAGTTCAGTATTACCAGCGACCAGAGCCCGTAGGCAGGAGCTTCACTCATTTTTCATCTCCCGCATCATTTTGGCGCAGGGCAGCCTTGTGGTGCCCATGGTGGTCATGATTTCCGTGTCCTCCATGCATGAATAAGTGCATCAACGGACAAAGCAACACCAACGCATAGGGCAGCCATTCGATGACATGGGCCTTGTGCTCCGCCCAGAGGAAATAGCCGCCCACTAAGAGAAACCCAACCAAAACCCACTTCCATCGCCCCTCTGGTTCTACTTTTCTACGGCCTTTCTGTTGTGATTCCATTGCTGCCTCCGACTAAAAAAACTACCGTTTCGGACCTCGGCTTCCAACTACTACCGGTTCACGGTAGCTTTCAGCCTTCCATGCGGCCGAAGCAAGGCGAGTCGATAGTAGGTGGCGAGTTGCATAATTTGATTGATCCAAGTCAAGCCTTTCAAGTCCTTTTCCCACACTACGAGCAAAGACGTGCAAACGAGTACGGTGGTCCGCGAATTGCACGCTCCCAGTGTTCAAGTCGGTTGTCCCTGCTGTTGATCAAGACGGCGCCGGAGCGGGAATTGGAGCGTGAAACGGTTCTCTCCAGCGCTCGAGCTCGCGGATATCTTTCCACCGTGCGCAGTCACGATCGACTTTACGATCGCCAGCCCCAGTCCCGTTCCTTCTCCGCGTGCGTGGGAACGCGAGGGTTCACCCCGGTAAAAGCGTTCAAACAAGCGGGACAGCTCTTTCTCGGAAATCGCCTCTCCTGGGTTCTCCACGCAGACTGAAACCGTTTGGTTGGAGTCACGCACGCGCACGGTCACGTCCATGCCCGGCGCAGTGTGGCGCAGCGCGTTCGAGAGCAAGTTGCTGAGCGCACGGCGCAGCATGAGGCGGTCGCCGTATAGCATCCCTCGTCCTTCGAGCAGCAGGCGCACGCCTTTCTCCTCGGCCAACGCCCCGTAAAAATCGAACAGTTCGCGCAGTTCATGCTTCAGGTCGACTTGCTCCTGCCGCACCAGTGCAAGTCCGTGATCCGCCTTGGCCAGGA